>JBKJLT010000010.1:0-7272 GCA_046596765.1 Ferruginibacter sp.
TTTATCAAAAGCAATATTAAAATCAATTGTAAAACCCCGTAGTTTTAAATCTTTTAATGCCTCAGTTACTGTATCGTATGTTTGCATGTTTCTTTTTTAATAAAGTTACAAAATCTGTTCTTCTGCTTTTAACTCTATCTTTTTTATTTTATTAGAAGATAAGTATACTATTACAATTAAAGTAATGCCTGCGGTAATTAAAAAAGTAACTTTTGCGCCAAAATTAAACCACAACAACCCACAAAGACTGCTGGCAATAAGCGCACAAATACTCTGAAAACCAGCGTAAGTACCAATTGCAGAAGCTGTTTCGGATTTGTTAACCATATTGCTTATCCATGCTTTTGATATGCCTTCGGTTGCCGCAGCATATACTCCGTATAAAAAAAATAACAGCAGAAAAATATAAAGATTATTATTGAATGCAAAGCCTGCGTACACCAGGCTGAAAACAAAAAGTCCGGCAATGAATATTTTTTTAAGTCCTATCCTGTCTGCAATAATACCGATGGGGTATGCCAGCAATGCAAATACCAAGTTGTAAAAAATATATACTGCAATTACGGCTGTATCATTTAACCCGCTTTCTTTCATCTTTAATAAAAGAAAAACATCGGAACTGTTGAACAAAGCAAATAATAATAAGCCGGTTACTAATTTTTTGTATTGGGGGGGGCTGTTCTTCCAGTAACCAGTGAATGCAAAAAAGTTTGTAGTTGGTGGTTTGTAGTTTGTAGTTTGTGGTTTGCTTTTTTCTTTAAGAATTAAAGTTGAAAAAATAGCCAGCAGTCCCGGTAAAAAAGCAATCAGGAAAAGTGTTTTATAATTATCGGGATGATAATACAGATAAACCAATGCAATGGCAGGCCCAAAAACAGCTCCCATGGTATCCATGCTGCGGTGAAAACCAAATACACGGCCCTTGGTTTCTTTTGTTGACTCATCACTCAGCATGGCATCTCTTGCACCGGTGCGTATGCCCTTGCCTAAACGATCTATCGTTCTTGACAAAAATATCCACCAGGGATAAACAAAAAAAGCGAGCATGGGTTTACTGATGGCGCTTAAAGAATAACCTAACTGTACAAAGGGTAACCGTTTACCCATACTGTCGCTTAATTTACCAAAATAACTTTTGCTTAAACCGGCAACGGCTTCTGCAATTCCTTCCAAAACACCAATAAAAATGGCGGTATAGCCAATATGCTTAAGAAAAAGCGGCATAACGGGGTACAGCATTTCACTGGCCATATCGGTAAATAAACTTACCAGCGAAAGTATCCAGATTGTTTTGGTAATTATTTTTTTTGGAGCATTTGTTGGGGTATCCAAAAGTCTTCGTTTTTCCGAATGTAGCAATTTGTTGGTACATTGCAGGCATAAAAAGATAATTTGTTACTTATACCATAATCAACATCAATATAAATTTTTGTTTACTGGTATTGGCATTACAAAAAACAGCTATGAGCAAAAAGATACAGGCAGCAAAAAAATCATCACAAACAGCAATTGTAAAAGGAAGATTAGACATTTCGAAAAGCGGAATGGGCTATGTAATTGTTGAAGGAAATGATAAAGACATTATTGTAAGGCCCAACGACTTTAACCGGGCTTTTCATGGAGATATTGTGCGGGTTCAGGTTAACAGCGGCCTCTCAAAAGATAAGAGACAGGAAGGTAAAGTGGTGGATGTTGCCGAGCGCAAACAAACTGAATTTATTGGTAACATACAAATGAGCAAGAACTTTGCTTTTTTTATTCCGGCATCTGAAAAACCAATACCTGATTTTTATATTGCTGCCGATAAATTAAACGGTGCAACAGACAATGAAAGGGTTATTGTAAAATTAGTGAGTTGGGATAAGGCAGAAAAAAAACCAATTGGTGAAGTGGTAAGCATTTTAAAATCAGAAGATGAGAATGACATGGCCATGAAGGAGATACTGATTGAAACCGGTTTTCCGTTGGCGTTTGATGCAGCAGTGCTGGCAGAAGCAAAAAAACTGCAGCCAAATATTTCACGGGAGGAGATCAGCAAGCGAAAAGATTTCAGAGATATTTTAACCTTTACTATTGACCCTAATGATGCAAAAGACTTTGATGATGCCATTTCAATTCGTAACCTGGATAATGGTAATTATGAAATTGGTGTACACATTGCAGATGTTAGCCATTTTGTAAAACCCGGAACCCTGCTGGATAAGATAGCTTACGAAAGAGCCACCAGTGTGTATTTGCCCGACAGGGTTAATCCGATGTTACCCGAAAAAATATCAAACGAATTGTGTTCTTTAAGGCCGCATGAAGATAAATACACGTTCTCAGCCGTGTTTCAAATTACCAACCGTGCCGAAATTAAACATACCTGGCTGGGCCGCACCATTATACACAGTAACCACAGGTTTACTTATGATGAAGTGCAGGAAATTATTGAAAAGAAAGATGGGCTGCATTACAAACCCATTGTTTTATTGAATGAGCTTGCCAAACAATTCAGGGCCGAGCGGTTTAAAGAGGGTGCCATTAATTTTTCATCGCAGGAAGTACGTTTTGAGCTGGATGAAAAAGGGAAACCCATCGGCATAATTGTTAAAGAAAGTAAAGATGCCCATAAACTGATTGAAGAATTTATGCTGTTGGCAAACCGTGCTGTAGCATCTTACGTTTCAAAAATAAAAGTAAATAAAGAACCGATACCTTTTCCTTACCGCATACATGATACACCCGATGATGAAAAACTGAAACCATTTGTGGCATTCGCCAAAAAATTTGGTTACACATTTGATTTACATGATGAAAGGGCTGTAGCAGCATCTTTCAATAAAATGCTGAAAGATGTACAGGGCAAACCTGAGCAGCATGTGCTGGAACAACTGGGTATCAGAACCATGTCAAAAGCGGTTTATACATCATCTAATATTGGCCATTATGGTTTGGGCTTTGAATTTTACTGCCACTTTACTTCACCCATTCGCCGTTACCCCGATGTGATGGTGCATCGTATTTTACTGCAGTGCCTGGAGAAAGATTTGAAACTGGATAAGAAAATGGATGAACGCTGTAAACATTGCAGTGACCGTGAACGTAAGGCTATGGAAGCAGAACGTGCCGGTAATAAATACAAACAAGTTGAGTTTATGAAAAACTATCTGGGACAGGAGTTTGATGGTATCATCAGCGGTGTTGCTTCTTTTGGTTTTTTTGTTGAAACTGTTTTGCATAAATGTGAAGGCATGGTTACCGTTAGGGATTTAAGCGACTATGATGATTTTAGATTAGATGAAACAGATTATGCGTTGGTTGGCCTGAGGACCGGTCAAAAATTCCGGATGGGAGATGCAGTGAGAATAAAAGTAGTAGCGGCTAATTTAAGTAAGCGGCAACTGGATTATGAGTGGGTGACGGATAAGAAGGGGATTGGGAGTTCGAAATTGGTGAAGGATAAAGCTCAAAAAGAAAATAAGACCGCTGTTAAAACTGGGTTTAAATCAGCCTCAAAAAAGAAAAAATGATTAAATTTGAGTAAATAAATTTGTTATGCCTACTACTTCACTTTCTGATGAAATGATAAAAAATTTTGTGAAGCTTAATCAAGCTGAACAAAAAAGTATTTTGCAGATGATAAAGACTTTTTTAAGCAGCAAGGATAATGAATTTGTTCCGCAGACACTGGAAGAGTATAATGCAGAAATTAATGCAGCAGTTGAAGCGGCTAAGCGTGGAGAGGTTACCAGTATTGAACAGTTGGAAGAGGAAATGAAGTCATGGTAAAAAGAAAGGTTCAAATAGAACATACCGCAAAACATCAACTCCGGCAGGCTTATAATTATATCAGAAAAGATTCACTTCAAAATGCTGAAAAAGTCAGAACCCGGATTTTAGAAACAATAAAGGCACTTGCAGAACATCCTGAACATCATCCCTTAGATAAATATTGTATTGAAAATGATGGGAACTTCAGAGCCTATGAAGTTTATAAATACAGGATTAATTATTATGTTACAGATGATAAGATTTTTGTAACAAGAATCAGGCATACAAAAATGACCCCATTACATTATTAAACACCCTGCTTTATATGCATTCGTTTTTAGAACTCTCCAAACTCTTCGAAGAAAAATTCAACAACCGTCATTTTCCGCAGCAGCCGGAAACACTGTACGACCCTGCACAGTATATTTTAAACCTCGGCGGTAAAAGAGTACGCCCGGTTTGTGTACTGATGGGCAACCAGTTGTTTAACGAAATTGATCCTGATGCTTACAATGCGGCTGCTGCTATTGAACTTTTTCACAACTTTAGTTTAATACACGACGACATTATGGATAAAGCGCCCATGCGGCGTGGCATGGAAACAGTACACACAAAATATGGTGAATCAACAGCCTTGCTTGCCGGCGATGTAATGTTTGTAAAGGCGTATGAATATCTAAATAAAATAAAACTGGCTCAGTTACAGAAAGTATTGTATCTCTTCAACAACACTGCCAGTGCAGTTTGCGAAGGGCAGCAATTAGATATGGATTTTGAAAAGCGGGAAACAGTGAGCATGGATGAATATGTGTACATGATCACACTAAAAACTTCGGTGCTGGTGGCTGCCAGCCTTAAGCTGGGCGCTATTTTGGGTGGGGCAGGAGAAGGTAATCAAAATCACTTGTATGAGTTTGGAAAAAATCTGGGCATTGCTTTTCAGGTGCAGGACGATTATTTAGATGCGTTTGGTGACCCTGAAAAGTTTGGCAAAAAAGTAGGCGGCGATATTGTTGCCAATAAAAAAACTTTTTTAATGATTCATGCTTTTGAAACCGCAAAGCCAACGCAGTTAAGCGAATTAAAAGAACTGCTTAAAAATAATCCCGCTGACAAGGTTGAAAAAGTGATGCAGATATTTAAAGACTGTAAAGTAGATGAATGGGCAAAAGAATTAAAAGATAAATACCTGCAGACAGCTTTGAAACATCTTGAAGATACAGCGGTGCTCTCAGCCCGTAAAAAACCTTTGCAGGAACTTGCTGATTATTTGATGATGAGGGAAAGTTAGGAACAAACTTTGGCAAAGTTCAAAACTTTGCCAAAGTTGTACTAATAGTAAAAATATTTCCTTAATTTCCTTCTACCAAAACAAAAACCAACATGTCAAATTCCATATTCCGCACAAAAAAGATTGCAAACATTTTAGCAGAGGGTAGTGATGATCCGCATGGAGGTGGAGGATTGAAGCGTGTACTTACTGTACGTGATCTTACTTTTTTTGGTATTGCTGCCATACTGGGTGCAGGTAGTTTCAGCAGCCTGGGTTATGCTGTGTTTCATGGTGGGCCGGGCGTTGTTGTTCTATTTGTAATAACCGGTATTGCCTGTGCTTTCACTGCATTGTGTTATTCTGAATTTGCAAGCCGGATACCGGTTGCAGGGAGCGCTTATACCTATGCGTACGCAAGTTTTGGAGAACTGTTTGCCTGGGTAATTGGTTGGGCACTCATCATGGAATACTCAATCGGTAATATTTATGTTGCCTATAGCTGGAGCGATTATTTTACTTCGCTGATGGGCAAAATGAATGTCCATATTCCCGAATACTTATGTACCAGTTATATGGAAGCCAAACATGCTATTGAACGTGGCAGCACCAATGCCGATGAACTGGCAGCCTGGAACAATGCACCCGTCATTGGTGGATTAAGAATGATACTGGATCTGCCGGCATTAGTCATTAACTTCCTCATTACTTACTTAGTTTTTCGTGGTATAAAAGAGAGCCGCAATTTTAGTAACGTGATGGTTATTTTAAAAATAGTTGTGGTAGCACTCATCATTATAGTTGGTGGATACTTAGTTTTTTCAAACGGATTAACAAGCAACTGGACACCACCCAATGATGACAATGTAAAATCATTTATGCCTAATGGCTTTAGCGGTGTAATGATGGCTGTAGCCAGCGTATTCTTTGCCTATATTGGTTTTGATGCAGTAAGTGTGCTGGCAGAAGAAAGTAAAAATCCGCAACGTGATCTGCCACGTGGCATGATTTTATCGCTGGTGATTTGTACTGTAATTTATATTTTATTAACGCTTGTTTTAACCGGTGCTGCTAACTACAGAACTTTTGATGGAGTAGGAGATCCTCTGGCATTTATTTTTGAACCGCAAAATTTAAATGTTGGTTGGATGCAGTTTCTGGTTGCGGTTGTTGCAGTTGTTGCCATGACGAGTGTTTTACTTGTATTTCAAATGGGACAGCCACGTATCTGGATGAGTATGAGCAGAGATGGTTTAATGCCGCCTGTGTTTCAAAAAATTCACCCTAAATTTAAAACACCATCTTTTGCTACTATTATTACCGGTTTGGTAGTGGGTGTGCCTATTTTATTTACCGATAAAACTTTTGTGCTGGATTTTACCAGCATTGCAACTCTGTTTGCCTTTGTGCTGGTTTGCGGCGGCGTATTGCTCATTCCACGAAAAGAAAAAGTAGGGGGAAGGTTTCACCTGCCTTATATCAACGGGCAGTTTATTTTTCCGCTTATAGTTGCCGGTTCAATCATCGGTGCCTGGATGCTTTCAAAAACTTATTTTACGGATATGTTTAATTTTGATTACAGTGCCAATGCGGATTATGCAGCCGGTAAAAAAACTTTTATGGACATGGCAATAACCAATATTTCGCTGATCATTTTCTGGATAAGCGCCATACTGCTGGCTGTTTTTGCCTTTATTAAAAAGTATTCGCTGATACCTTTAATGGGCGTAATAACCTGTATGTACCTGCTTACCGGTATGAGTAAAAGCAACTGGGTATGGTTTATTGGCTGGCTGGTTTTAGGAATAATTATTTACTTTTTATACGGGTATAAAAAAAGTAAATTGGCTGAATAGTTTTGTATTTTTCTTTTGGGCCAAATATTTGATCTTTACTAAACTTCATTGGCAGTTTATCCTGAGCGTAATTCGACTAAGCTCATTACCGAAGGACACTCTTGTACTTTTGTACCTTTGTGCGACGTTTTTGTATCAATCTTATTAATCCCTTTAATCAACCCAAATCTTCGTTCAGACAAATGAAATATCAACCCGGCGATAAAATATTGGTTTTACTTACAGATGAGGAAGGTACTGTGGTGGAGATTATGAATGAGAAAATGGTACTGGTAGATGTGAAGGGTGTAAAATTTCCCATCTACACCGACCAGATCGACTTTCCTTATTTTAAAATGTTTACGCAGCAGCGGAAAGCAGAAAAGAAAAAAGTGTTTATTGACCAGGTGCAAA
>JBKJLT010000253.1:0-11311 GCA_046596765.1 Ferruginibacter sp.
ATAATATGGTAAGCAACAACAGGGCAACCGGTAGTATTAATTTTGAAAATAATCTCCATTTTTTCATCAGTAGTATTGGGTATATATTAATCAGTCTGAAAATTATAACTTTAACCGCAAATAAAGCAGATAAAAGAATTAAGCAGTAATATGATATTAGTCATTCGGAGTAGGTTATTAGCAATGAGGCATTGGATATGCTGCTCATTAATGCTTTTGATTATGAGCTCATGCGCTATATCCAAACAAATAGGCAAACAGGCCCAAACTCTTTTGCTGAATGATTCTGCCATCAGCACGGGCCACATAGGCATTAGCATTTACGAACCTGCAACCAGCAAATACTGGTATAATTATAATGCAGATAAATATTTTATTCCCGCAAGCAACACCAAACTATTTACGTTGTATGCAGGCATGAAATATTTGGGGGATAGTTTAACTGGCCTGGCTTACCAGAATTTTAGTGATACAGCAATTAATGTTTCGGCCACAGGAGACCCAACCTTTATTCATCCCGATTTTAAAAATCAACCGGTGCTTGATTTTTTAAAGGCACAGCATAAAGCAATTTATATTTCAGGAAATTACCAGGACAGTGCTCTTGGTTATGGTTGGGCATGGGATGATTACAATAGTGACTATATGGTGGAGAGAAATGCATTTCCTGTTTATGGAAATACTGTTTCTATTTTGCTTGATGGTTACAAAAAAGACGAAAAATTTTATGTAGAGCCGAACTGGAAAACAAGTCCGGCATATTTAAAAACACAGTTACCGAAATCTCGTTTATTAGAGCTAAAATACAGGTCCGATGCAGCTTTGAACAGGATTGATTCGAACAAAGCACAGCTTTTGACCAAAAGTTTTACTATTGAACGAACCCGAACAGGTAATAATTTTACATTACGCCCGTTAAATTCAACTTTTAAAAAACAAACGGTTCCCGTTTATACAAATGGTATTAAAACCGCTGTTGAAGTTGTAAAATATGATTTTCATTTAAACATTAAAGAAGGAACACTTTCGGATGAAACTTTGCAATCCGGCACTCCCGCCAATCTGCGATGGCATAAAATAAAATCGCAGCCAACCGATTCTCTATTTAAACCCATGATGCACCGCAGCGATAATTTTTTTGCTGAGCAAACTTTATTAATGGTAAGCAACGAATACCTCGGCAATATGAGTACCGGAAAAATTATTGAAACGCTGCTGAATGCTGATTTAAAAGATGTTCCTCAAAAACCCAAATGGGTGGATGGCAGCGGCCTCAGCCGCTACAATTTATTTACGCCTCAGTCTTTTGTTTACATCCTAAATAAAACCAAAAACGAATTTGGCTGGGAGAGGTTAAAAAACATTTTGCCCACCGGCGGTACCGGTACTCTATCTTCTTACTATAAAAAAGACAGCAGCTTTATATACGCCAAAACCGGCACCCTCAGCAATAACTGCGCTTTAAGTGGTTATCTCATCACTAAAAAAGGAAAACTGCTTATTTTTTCAGTCTTAAACAATAATTATATAACAAGTGCCGTACTTGTGCGAAAGGCAGTTGAGCGCTTTTTAGTTGCAATCCGGGAAAATTATTGATATTTTTACCCTTCAGGCAACAAATCACAAAACTACAGAATCTACCCTAAGCTTAAAACCCTGTATATCCTTTAACCAACAAAACCTTTTCTGTATGAAAAAAATCGTCACGCTGCTGTGGCTTACAATCGCCGCCTTTACTTTTAAGGCAACAGCACAAACCACACCAAACTGCAATGCCCAATTTGCGGTTCAGTACATTACAAATTACACGGTAAAATTTAACCCGGTGCTTGTAACCGATTCTCCTTATGTGCATCATTACTGGAGTTTTGGCGATGGTAGTACCGGTAGCCAGTTAATTTCGCCAACACATACTTATGTATTGCCGGGCAGTTATTCCGCAGTACACACCATTGTAAGGGTTACGCCAAATAATGTTCCGGTTTGTACACAAGTATTCACCAAAATAGTAACCATTGCAGCACCCTGTAACCTTGTGGCTAATTTCAGCTGGACCAGCACTACTTCTAATCCATTAACGATTGCCTTCCAGAATTTATCGGTGCCGCTTGCGGCAAGCGATTCTATCAAGTGGACATTTGGCGACGGCAGCAGTTCATTAGCTGTAAACCCGGTACATACCTATAATGTGCCTGGCACATATACCGTATGTTTACGGGTGAAGAAAAATGGCAATGTGGGCAGTACCACGCCATGTGTACGGGAGATTTGCAAAACAGTTGTGGTTACTGCACCCTGTAATTTAATTGCAAATTTTAGCTGGACAGTTACGCAAACAAATCCTTTAAGAATTGAGTTTCATAATTTAAGTACGCCGCTTGCTGCAACTGATTCTATCAGGTGGACATTTGGCGACGGTTCAACTTCTTCAGATGTTAATCCTGTGCATACTTACAATGTTGCAGGTACTTATGTAGTTTGTTTAAGAGTTAAGAAATTAACTCCTGCCGGCACTGCACCCTGTGTAAGAGAAATCTGCAAAACAGTTGTAGTTTCTGCTCCTTGTAATATTGTTCCAAATTTTATCTGGACAGTTACGCCAACCAATCCGTTAAGAATTGAGTTTCATAATACGAGTACAAATACCGTTGCTACAGATTCCATACGCTGGACATTTGGTGACGGCACTTCATCAAACCAATTCAATCCGGTACATACTTACACAACAGCAGGTACGTACACTGTTTGTTTACGTATTATCAGGTATAATGGTGCAAGTAACACACCATGCGTAAGGGAAATTTGTAAAACCATTGTTGTTACTGCACCATGTAATATTGTTCCAAATTTTAACTGGACAGTAACGCCAACCAATCCATTAAGAATTGAATTTCATAATACCAGTACCAATACCGTTGCTACAGATTCTATACGCTGGACATTTGGTGATGGTACTTCTTCAAACCAATTTAGCCCCATACATACTTACACTGCAGCAGGTACATACACTGTTTGTTTACGCATTATCAGGTATAATGGTGCAAGTAACACACCATGCGTAAGGGAGATTTGTAAAACCATTGTTGTTACTGCCCCATGTAATATGATACCCAATTTTACCTGGACAGTAACACAAAACAATCCGTTAAGAATTGAGTTTCATAATACCAGTACCAATACCGTTGCTACAGATTCCATACGGTGGACATTTGGTGACGGAAGTTCATCAAACCAACTTAACCCGGTACATATTTATACCGCTGCCGGCACATACACTGTTTGCCTGCGGATATGGAGATATATTGCAGGTACTACGCAGCCTTGTGTAAGGGAAATTTGTAAAACCGTAGTAATTCCGCCGCTTTGTGTACTGGATGTTAATTTTAGTTCTCAACCGGATCCAAATAATGCATTACGCATTAAGTTTACAAACCTGAGTATACCGGTTACTGCAACGGATTCTTTGTTATGGAACTTTGGCGACGGAACAACTTTAAACGGAGTACAAGGCAATCCCAATGTGGCGGCTCCAATACATAATTATACCAATGCAGGAAATTACACCGTTTGTTTAAGGGTGAAGAAAAATAACAACAGCACCCCGGCGGGATTATGTGTGCGGGAAAAATGCAACAACATTGTGGTAACACACCCATGTAATTTTCCTGTAAACTTTAGCTGGCAACGTGATCCTGTAAACCCCAGGAAAATTTATTTCACCAATCTTTCCACCCCTCCAACAGCGGCTGCCACAGCAGTATGGACCTTTGGAGACGGTACCAGTGCAACATCATGGAATGCTATGCATGAATATGCCCAGCCGGGGGCGTACAGGGTTTGCCTTAAAATTTACTCAGGAGCAAACTCTAATTGCGTAAGAGAATTTTGCGATACTGTTTACATTTCACACCCTGTACCACCATGCAACCAGCTTTCAAAATATCATTTTGAAAATGTGCCGGGTGATAATCAGAAATACAAATTCACACCGGATTATATCAACACCACATTCCAATACACCTGGACTTTTGGTGACGGTACAGGAAGCCACGACCCGATAGCCATTCACCGCTATGCACAACCCGGTGTGTATGTAGCCTGCTTAACGGTATGGCGTGGGCCAGATTGTGCATCTACAACCTGCAAAGAGATAAGGGTAGAGCCCCAGGTGAATTGTGATACCGCTCATGTCTGGTACACATACCAGCGAAATCAGCAGATGCCAAACAAGATTCAGTTTACTGCAAATGCTACTTTACCGATAATTGATCAAATCTGGACCATTACCAAAGTACCGAATGGCCCATCAGTGACATTACATCAAAATAATCCGCTGTATACTTTCACAGATACGGGTTTATACAAAGTTTGTTTAAGAGCTAAGCTGCTGGGCGGATGTGTTAAAGAATACTGTAGTTACATCCGCATTGAGCATGTATTTAATGCATGTGAATTGCAGGCATATCCTAACCCCACTTCGGAGTGGATTAATGTAAATGTGCAATTAACTCAGCCAGAAATGATACATGCTTATGTATACAATAACCAGAATATGCTAATTATGGATAAGCATCAGCAGGGAAATACGGGTAATAATCTGGTTAAACTGAATGTACATCACCTTCCTGCAGGGCAATACACTATAAAATTGATCTATGGAAACAAGATCTGCTACGCCAGATTCCTAAAATTGTAAAAAAAGGGTTTTTTAAAGCAAAGCCTGTAACAGCAATGTTGCAGGCTTTTTTTAATTAAGCTAAGAGGCCAAAGGAAAAAAGAAGGAAAAAGAGATTGTCGAAATATTAATCAAGTTCCCTTTGATCTTCCAGATTTCCTCCCCTTTCGGGGTTCTTTGTAAAAGAACGAACGCAGTTCAAGAGGGGGCCTTACCTCCCAAACAACTTATCCAGCTCATCTTTTTTAAATTCAAGATAAGTAGGCTTGCCATTGGCGGTGCTGTTGGGTACAGCACAGTTGAAAAGTTCCTCAATCAAAACCTTCATTTCTCTTTCGGTTAAAGATGTGCCTGTCTTTATTGATTGCTGCAAAGCAAGAGAGCGAAGTAATTTTTCACGCTTGCTGTATTTTAAATCGTTGCTGAAATGTTTGTACTGCTCCAGCATTTTTTCTATCGCTGTTTTTTCACTCACAGAGCCCTGCGGGTTGCCCTGGTTTACATCGGCGGGTGTGCCCTGTATTACAAAAGTATTGTTGCCAAAGGGTTCCAGTTGGTAACCCAGGTGATTCATGTCGGGCAATAACTCTTTCAGCAAAACTGCATCCGCAGCATTTAGCTCAATGGTTGCCGGAAACAAACTCTGTTGTGTGGCAATGGATTTACCTTCAACAGCCAAAGCAAAACGCTCGTACAAAATACGTTCATGAGCATTTTGCTGATTTACCAGGTAGTAGCCATTATCGGTTTGAACAATGATAAAACTATTGTGAAGTTGAATCAGGTTTTCAGTTTGTGGTTTCGGATTATGGTTAATTAACGCCTGAGCTTCTTCTTGTGGCTTTAAGCTATTTCCCTCCTCACCTGGCTTTTCGTAAAAATCTCTCCAATGCTTCAACTCGCTTTTACTTTCAATAAAATGCGACTGATGCTTTTTTGTAAATGTATTATACAGAGAAGAAGAAGATGCAGATGATTTTTTTTCTTGAGTAAACGGTTTGCTTATTGCATCTAAGCTTTGGATAGATGCATCCAGTTCAAAATCCAACGTTGGTGAAATACTGAACTGTGCCAGCGCATGTTTGATAGCACTCTGCACAAAAGCATATACAATCTTTTCGTCTTCAAATTTAATTTCCTGCTTGGTTGGGTGCACATTAATATCCAACTGCGCCGGGTCAAGGTCAATAAATAATGTGTACATCGGAAAGCTGTCTTTAGCAATCATTTCATTAAAAGCATTCATTACCGCATGGTTCAGGTAGGCACTTTTAATAAAACGGTTGTTTACAAAAAAGTACTGATCGCCCCGGGTTTTTTTAGCAGTTTCAGGTTTACCTACAAAACCATAAATGTTCATGTAATCTGTCTGCTCCTGCACAGGCACCAGTTTGGCAGCATAACTGTTTCCCAAAATCTGAACAATACGTTGCTTCATGCTTCCCTTCTCCAGGTGAAAAACCTGCTGGCCACTACTGGTAAAGGAAAAAAATATTTCAGGAAAAGACATGGCAACCCGGATGAACTCATCTACAATATGCCTTAACTCTGCTGCATTACTTTTTAAAAAATTACGGCGGGCAGGCACATTAAAAAAAAGGTTTTTCATGGCAATGCTGGTACCGGTTTGTACAGCAATGGGCTCCTGCTTAATAACCTGACTGTTTTCTATTTCAATAAAAACACCGGTTTCATCCTCATCTCTTTTCGATTTTAATTCAACCTGTGCAACTGCAGCAATACTTGCCAAAGCCTCTCCCCTAAAGCCCATAGTTTTTATCTTAAACAGGTCTTCAATATTTTTTATTTTAGAAGTGGCGTGGCGTTCAAAAGCCATCCTTGCATCGGTTTCGCTCATCCCCTTTCCATTATCAATAACCTGTATCAATGCCTTGCCGGCATCATTAACAAGCAGGTTAATTTCTGTCGCCCCAGCATCTACCGCATTTTCCATCAGCTCTTTTACAGCGCTGGAAGGCCTTTGTATAACTTCACCGGCAGCAATCTGGTTGGCAATGTTATCGGGTAATAATTGAATGATATCGGGCAAAACGTATATTATTTTGTAAAAAGCAAATATACAACCGATGCGTTGGGTTTAAAGAAGCTATTCCCAGATATCCAGAAAATTTACTTCTATGTAACAGTCCTCCTCTAATTGAAAAGTAAAACTTTCAGGAGCTATGGAAACGGGTTCGTATTTATCATTATTGATTTGATAAATTTCTACTTTTTTAAATTGAGGATCGGCAATCAGATAATACTTTACTTTTTGGCTCTCATATATTTCCATTTTTTCATTTCTGTCTTTTGACGAAGTTGAAGGAGATAAAATTTCAACAACAAGCGCAGGAGGAAAGTCGAGGTATTTTTTTTCAATTTTATTACAAACAATCAAAAGGTCAGGTTGCACTATTGTATCTTCTGTAATTTTCCAATCAATCGGAAGATATAATTTACATTTTTTACAGCTTTTTTTTAAGGATAATTCAAACAAAATACTTAAGGCTACACACACTCTTTGGTGTGCCGGTACCGGTGCCGGGCTCATTGCATAAGGCATCCCTTCAATTAATTCCCACTTGCCTTCCCACTGGCAGTAATCTTCGTAAGTATAATATGGCCTGTATTTTTCTGCAATTGACATATTGTAAAGTTAAAAAACATTTTGCAAGTTACCAGCATATAAAATCGTAGATATTTGCCAGTATTGAGTACTTTTATGGATATGAAAAAACAATTTTTTATAACTCTTTTGTTGCTTTCGGGCATTAATTTTTCTTTTGCACAACAGCTCCCAACAGCCTCTGCAAATAAATGGGTGGATAGTGTTTTTAAAACCCTCTCCCCAGATGAGCAGATTGCCCAGTTGATGGTGGTACGCTTATCAACCATTAATGCAAATAAGAGCGTTACTTTTTACGACAGCCTGGTAAGTGAATTAATTAAGCAATATAATATTGGAAGCATTTGTGTTTTTCAGGGAAGCCCAGTTAAGCAGGCAAATATTTTAAACAGGTTGCAGGCCATGGCAAAAACGCCACTGCTTGTAACCATTGATGCCGAGTGGGGTGTTGGAATGCGCATGACAGACAGTGTGCTTCCATTACCTAAACAAATGATGATGGGTGCAGTGCAGGATTCCAGTATTCCTTATCAATACGGAAAAATTGTTGCCAATCAATGTAAGCGCATTGGCATACACGTAAACTTTGCGCCTGTGGTTGATGTAAATAACAACCCCAACAACCCTGTAATTAACGACCGTAGTTTTGGAGAAGATAAATTTAAAGTTGCATCTTATGGAGTGCAATACATGAAGGGTATGCAGGACAATGGCGTAATGGCCTGCGCCAAACATTTTCCGGGGCATGGCGATGTAGCTGTAGATTCGCATTACGATTTACCAGTGATTAACAAAACAAAACCGCAACTCGAAGCACTGGAATTGTTTCCTTTTCGTGAAATTTTTAAAGCCGGTGTTGGTAGTGTAATGATCGCACACCTGTACATTCCTTCTATTGACAATACAGCTAACAGGGCTACTTCACTTTCAAAAAATAATGTTACCGATTTATTGCGTAATGATCTGGGTTACCAGGGGTTGAGTTTTACAGATGCATTGGAAATGCAGGGTGTAAAAAAATTCTTTCCGGATGGTGCTGCTTCTGTAGAATCGATCATTGCAGGTAATGATATGCTTTGTTTGCCGGGCGATGTGCCTTTGGCGATTACAAAAATAAAAGAAGCGATTACTGCCGGAAAGATAAGCTGGGCCGATATTGAAATGCATTGCAGAAAAGTATTGAAGGCTAAATACGATTACGGACTTTCTAATTTAAAACCCATCAACACAGAAAATTTAACTGTTGATTTAAACAGGGATGTAAGCAACATGCGCAAACTGATTGCAGAAAATGCATTGACCGTTTTAAAAAAGTCGGATGCTGTATTTTTTCCGCTCCAGCCAAAAAAGGATTCAGCTAAAGCAGAAGTTGTTTATGTAAGCATAGGAACAAGCAGCGATAATGCCATGGCAAAGAGGTTGCGTACTGATTACAACGCCGATGTTATTTATTTTAATTACCAACAGGATGGTTCTAAAACCGCATCGCTTGTCGCAGATTTAAAAAAGAAATATAAACAGGTTATCATTGGCGTTCATGATTACAAAAGAGTGCCTGCAAATAATTTTGGTTTAAGTGCTGCTGCGGTTCATCTTGTAACGCAGTTACAGAAAAAAACAAAAGCCATCACTTTTATTTTTGGAAATCCTTACGCCATAAAAAACTGGTGCAATGCAAAAAACTTAATTGCCTGTTACGAAGATGACAGCATTATTCAAAATACAGCTATTGATCTTTTACAGGGCAAGATTGCAGCCAAAGGAAAATTACCTGTTACCGTTTGCGATCAGTTTAAATTTGGCAGCGGTATAAATTTTAAAGCTCCCAATCCTCCCAAGGTTGAAAAGGGAATTTTAGATGCTGCAAAACTCACTGCTATTGATGCCATTGCCGAAGATGCCATTGCAAAAGGTGCTACACCGGGTGCTGTAGTGCTGGTTGCCAAAGATGGCAAGATCGTTTATCACAAAGCTTATGGCAATTATACATACGATAAAACAGAAGCTGTAAATACCGAATCTGTTTTTGATATGGCATCGGTTACCAAAGTTTGTGCCACCACTATTGCTGTAATGCGCCTGTATGATGAAGGCAAACTCGACTTAAAAAAAAACCTCGGTGATTACCTGTCCTGGGTTAAAGGAAGCAATAAAGAAAATTTAACCATTGAAAATATTTTACTGCACCAGGCCGGACTGGTTGCATACATACCTTTTTATAAAGAAACCATTGACAGTGCCGGTGTTCCTAAACCTCACTTTTATAGAACTGAAAAAAATGATTCTTTCAGCATTCGTGTTGCAAAAAATATGTACATGCGTAATAGCTGGCGGGATACTATATACAAGCGTATTGTGGAGAGCCCGCTCGGCCGTACCGGAAAATATGTTTACAGCGATAATGATTTTATTTTTCTGGGTAAAATTGTTGAAGCCATCAGCGGGCAACCTTTAAATGATTATGTTGAAAACACATTTTACCGTCCCATGGGTTTAACCACCGCAGGCTTTAAGCCATTGGAAAAATTTCCTGTAAAAAGAATCATACCTACTGAAGACGAAAAACAATTTCGTTTGCAATTACTGCGTGGCGATGTGCATGATCCCGGCTCAGCCATGTTTGGTGAAGTTGCTGGTCATGCCGGTTTATTCAGCAATGCATACGATCTGGCCATGATTATGCAGATGCTTTTGAATGGAGGAACGATGAATGGAAAAAGATTTTTACAGGAAGAAACCATCAATCTTTTTACTGCTTATCATAGTAACAGCAGCAGGCGTGGTTATGGTTTTGATAAACCTGAAAAAGATAACAGAACCCGTCCTGATCCTTATCCAAGCCTTTCTACATCGCCACAAACCTTTGGCCACACAGGCTATACAGGCACGTGTGTTTGGGCAGACCCTAAATACGATATGCTTTTTATTTTCCTAAGCAACCGTGTTAATCCGCTTGGCGGCGAAAACACAAAACTGCTGCGGATGAATGTGCGTACAAATATTCAGGAGGTTGTTTATAAAGCGATGGGGTTATAATTAAATCTCCTCCGAACTCTCAGGCAGCTTATCATACTCACCTTTAAAAGCATACCATCCAAATATCATCAACCCAATTGCAATAGGCGTAAAAATGGTAATAATGATAATCCACGGTACTGGCTGATTAATATCTTTTGTGCCGCCGCTGCTGATATTATGCACGGCGCTCTTAACTAAAAAAAAGATAATCACCGGCGCCAACAGCATCCACACCAAGCCCATTATTTTTTTAACTGTATTCATAATTTTGTTTTTTTGCCGGTAAGTCGGGAAGACGTCTTCCCAACTTACCGGCATAGTTTTAATCGTTAACTTCTGTATCTTTTTTATTAGTGAGGTACAAAGCACCGATGATAAAACACAATGCCGCCACACCAATAGGATACCAAAGCCCTACCAGCGGATCAGTTGTAAATGTTGTTGCCAGCAAGGTTGCAATAAAAGGTACCAATCCGCCAAAAACACCATTGCCAATATGGTAAGGAAGGCTCATGGAAGTGTAGCGGATTTTTGTTGGAAACAGTTCTACCAAAAAAGCCGCAATGGGGCCGTAAGCCATGGTTACAAAAATTATCATCACCCATACGAGGAAGATGAATTCCCATTTGAGTTGGGTTGGGAGAATAATGTTTGAATAGGTTGGTTTAGAATCTTTAGCAACAATAGTAATGGGCTTTTCGAAACTAAAAGTATCCATTTTATTTTCAGTAAATCTTGTACCATCCTCTAGCTCGTAAAAAGACTTTTGAGTTATTACATTATAGTGAACTGCAACATTCTTAACACAGTCTTCCATTGCAATGACAATAGGTGTAGATAAAGGCCGGTCATAATCTACTTTATTAGGTTTTAACATCCATTCTTTGGCATTTGCATCCTGTAACATCTCTCCAAATATCGGCCGGTAAAAAATAACCCCAAGCAACATGCCTGTAAGCATAATCCATTTTCTTCCAACCTTATCACTCAGC
>JBKJLT010000257.1:0-6179 GCA_046596765.1 Ferruginibacter sp.
CCATGTTGCGCATTGGTAAAAGTGCTGGATAATATAAATAAATATACTGCAGGGCCGCAAAATAATGTGATGTTTACATATACTGCCGCAGGTAATGCTTTAAATCCAAGAGAACTGGTGGCAAAAGTACAGGCTACTACTGTATCGCAAAAACCAATGCAATATTTCAATTATCTAAAAGATACCATCCGGAATTTACCGCTTTCTATTTTAAACAGCCCGTCTTTTATTGGCGTAACTATTAATGGCAATTCAACCCTGGCAACAGACCGTGTTGTGGTTAGTTGTTTTTCGGTAACCTATCCTGCAACCTTTAATTTTAACAACGAAAAGAATTTTTACTTTGAATTAAAAGATAACCCGGCAGGTAATTACCTGGTAATAACCAACTTTAATACCAATGCGGTTCCACCAATTTTATACGATTATAATAATGGAAAAAGAATCATCGGCGATATAAGTACCGCCGGCCAGGTAAAATTTGTGCTGGCACCATCAACAGATACTTTACGCAGGTTTAACCTGATGAACGGAGATGTCTCTAACTATGCTGTGGTAAGTTCTTTATCAACTAAAACCTTTGTCAATTATACAAATACTGCTTTACAGGGCGACTATATCATAATCAGTAATCCTGTTTTGTATAATAATGGTTCGGGAGTAAACAATGTAGATCTTTACCGCCAGTACCGCAGTTCAATTAACGGCGGCGGTTTTAATGCAAAAGTGTATAATATAGATGAGCTGAATGACCAGTTTGGATTTGGTATAAAAAAACACCCTTCGGCTATTCGTGATTTTATCATGTATGCCAACCAGCAATTTAACCCAAAGCCTAAATATTTGTTTATTATAGGGAGAGGTATGGGGTATATAGATTATACCCTGAATCAGAATAATCCTGTTTCTGAACAGCTGGATCTTGTACAAACATTTGGATGGCCTCCCTCCGATATATTGTTAGCTGCTGCTCCCGGTGCTGTAATTCCGGTGATACCTATTGGCCGCCTGGGTGCCATCAATGGTAATGAAGTGGGTATTTATCTTGAAAAAATGAAAGAGTATGAACAGGTGCAGCGAACATCAAGTCAATATATTGCAGATAAGGCATGGATGAAGAATGTACTGCATACTGTTGGGGGATCTAACCGCGATGAAAATGACCAGTTTCTTAGCTACGTGAACGGATATAAAGCTATTATTGAGGACACTTTATATGGTGCTCACGTGGAAACCTTTGCAAAATCATCGGTTTCGGCAATTGAGCAGCAACAAAGCCAAAGAATAGGTGAGTTATTTCAGGAAGGCCTTGGCTATGTAAAATATTTTGGACACTCATCAGCTAATGAACTGGCCATAAACTTAAACTACCCCGAAAATTATCAAAATGCAGGTAAATACCCGTTTATGCATGTAAGCGGTTGCACGGTTGGTAACTTTTTTACGTACAGTATTAGTCGCCCGGTAAATTATTCCGGCATGTCTCTATCCGAAAAATATATTTTCCTCAATCGCAAAGGTAGTATAGGTTTTCTGGGCAGCACCCATTGGGGTATTCCGCCATTCTTAAATTTTTATAACGAAAGTTTTTATAATAAAATTTCCAGAACCATGTATGGAAATACTATTGGAAATCAGTTAAAGGCTACTATCCAGGAACTGGGCAGCAACCCTGCCAGCCTTGATTATTACACCAGAATTCACCTGGAAGAGATTAACCTGCATGGCGATCCTGCTTTAAAATTAAATGCTACCGCCAAACCCGATTATGTTATTGAAGACCAATTGGTAAAATTTACACCCAATATTATTTCAGTTGCTGATAATAGTTTTAACATAGACATCAAAATGATGAATATAGGCCGGGCAATCAGAGATTCAATGCGGGTGACTGTAAAGCAAAAATTACCTAATGATTCAATACGGATATTATATAACCAGATGATTCCGGCAACCAGGTTTATGGATTCGCTGAATCTTACTGTTCCTATTAACCGGTTGACTGATAAGGGCCTTAATAAATTGACAGTTACACTTGACGATGGTAACCGGATAGATGAGCTGTTTGAAACAAATAATATTTTAAACAAGGATTTTTACATATTTGAGGATGAATTGCGTCCAATTTCGCCATACAATTATTCTATCATTAGTAAGCAGAATATAAGCTTTTATGCAAGTACGGCAAACCCTTTAAGTGCCCTGCGTCAATATGTTATGGAGGTTGATACAACGGAATTGTTCAATTCTTCATTTAAAAAAACATACAATGTGAGTGGAACAGGTGGTGTAATTGAATTTAAACCATCTAACATAACATTTAACGACAGTACAGTGTATTACTGGAGAACATCTACAGTGCCGGCCCCAGGCAATGCATTAATCTGGAACAATTTTTCATTTATTTACCTGCCCAACAGCACAGCAGGTTTCAACCAATCACATTATTACCAGTTCAGGAAAAATACTTACAACAGGATTACCCTGGGAACGGACAGAGTTTTCAGATTTGACAAGCGTAGCCGGGAGTTTGATGTTAGAACTGCAGTTTACCCATACGCCAATCAAACTTATGACTACTCATTGAGAAATGATGGTTTAATAGAACAGGCCGGTTTTTATGGACCGGGGCTATCACCAAATTCAGAAGTTCTTCGCTTTTATATTGTTGATACGGTAACCAATAAGGCATGGATCAATGTTGTTAATGGTGTATCTGGTTTATATGGCAGTGTGAGGCCAACACCCATTAACTCTACAGTTTTACCTGGGTTTTTCCACTTTAAAGTTACTACACTGGCTGAAAGGCAAAATGTAATAAACTTCCTTGATAACATTGTACCGGTTGGGCATTACGTGGTAATGACAAATGCGCCGGCTAACCCATTTACCAGTTTCCCTACAAACTGGCAAGCCGACGATCCGGTTAATTCATTGTATCATAAACTTAAAAACAATGGGTTTAGCAAAATAGATTCATTATACAGGTATATACCATTTGTATTTGTGTACAAAAAAGGCAGCCCCGGTGCAGTTGTTCAAAAAGTTGCCAACTATGTAAGCGATATTCTCAATGAAAGTTTTAACACAACCGATAACTACCTGAAAGGCGATTTTACCTCTGATAAGTTTGGCCCTGCTTTACAATGGAACTCACTACACTGGAGAGGTACATCAATTGAAACCCCTTCAAGAGATTCAGTAGCGGTGCAGGTTTTAGGGGTGGATATAAATGGTGTTTCAACTGTTTTGGCAACAGTACGTCCTGCGGTTGATACCACATTAAGCTGGATCAATGCCCAAACATATCCTTATATTAAATTGAAAATGCTGAATTCTGATTCAATAAATGCCTCGCCACACCAGCTAAGGTATTGGAGAGTAAATGGTACTTATATACCTGAAGGAGCTGTTGCCCCTAATATCCTTTTTGTAATGAAGGATACAGCAGACCAGGGAGAAATAGTAGATTTTAAACTGGCATTTAAAAATATAAGTCAAACCGGTTTTGCAGATAGTATGAGAGTTAATTTCACAATCACCGACAGATATAATAACCCGACACCGATAAATATTCCGAAAGGTAAAGTACTCGTATCGGGAGATACCATGGTGATTAATTATAAAATAAATACCCGCAACTACCCGGGTATGAATACCATTTTTGTAGATGTTAATCCTGCGAATGCACAACCGGAGCAGTATCATTTTAATAACATACTGTATAAAAACCTGTTTGTAAAAGCAGATAATTTTAACCCGCTGCTTGATGTTACTTTCGATGGAGTGCATATTCTTAATAAGGATATTGTATCCGCTAAACCACATATCCTGGTTAATCTTAAAGATGAAAGCCGCTTCCTTGCATTAAGCGATACGGCGTACATTAAAGTACAGGTACGTTTCCCGGATGGCTCTTTACGCAATTATAGTTTTGGCGACAGTATGCGTTTTACACCGGCTAATTTATCATCAGGCAATAATACCGCTACCATCGACTTCCTGCCATACTTCCCCCAGGAAGGAGAGTACGAACTGATTGTATCTGGCCGGGATGTAGTAGGAAATACTGCAGGTGCCATTGAGTACCATATAACATTTAGTGTGATAACCAAAGCAATGATCTCTAATTTGCTTAATTATCCAAATCCGTTTACAACATCTACAGCCTTTGTATTTACCATTACCGGCTCCCAGGTGCCGCAAAATATGCGGATACAGATATTGACCATTACCGGTAAAATTGTAAGAGAAATTACCATGAATGAATTGGGGCCAATACATGTGGGTAGAAATATCACTGAGTTTAAATGGGATGGCACAGATACCTATGGTGACAAACTGGCCAATGGAGTTTACTTGTACAGGGTGCTAACAAACCTGAATGGTAAATCATTGGACAAGTATAAAGCAGAAGGCGAAAATACCGATAAGTACTTTAATAAAGGTTATGGAAAAATGGTGCTGATACGATAAAATGATTATTAGAAATATTAAAGGCTGCCGTTAATTGGCGGCCTTTTTTTATAGGGTTGCCAACCCATGCAGCAAGATTCTGCTGCATGGGTGTTACCTTTGTAAATAAAAAATAAATACATGGCTAAAATAGCTATCAACATAGCCACAGGCAGTTTACAGCAGGAAGAAATAATTGTAGGTATTGATTTGGGAACAACCAACAGCCTGGTTGCCATCATACATCCCGAAAGTAAAAAACCGGTAGCTTTAAAAGAGCATAACAGCAGTTCACTGGTTCCATCGGTTATTCATTTTGGTGCTGGTGGTAATATAACTGTTGGCGAAGAAGCAAAACAATACCTTGTATTAGACCCGGCTAATACCATTTTTTCGGCCAAACGCTTAATTGGTAAAACTTATAATGATGTAAGAAATAACTCAGCTTCACTGGCATATAGAATAATTGGTGATGAGCATAAACTGGTAAAAGTGCACGTGGGCGATAAATTTTATTCACCCGTTGATCTTTCGTCCTTAATATTAAAAGAATTAAAAAAACAGGCCGAACATATCTTAAAAACGCCGGTGACCAAAGCGGTTATTACCGTACCCGCATACTTTAATGATGCCCAGCGCCAGGCAACAAGGGATGCCGGTAAACTTGCAGGCCTTGATGTATTGAGGATAATTAATGAACCTACTGCTGCAAGCCTAGCTTATGGTTTTGGGTTGCATAAAGAAGAATCAAAAACAATTGCAGTGTACGATCTGGGAGGTGGAACTTTTGATATTTCTATTTTGAATATTACCGGCGGTGTATTTGAAGTGTTGTCAACCAATGGAGATACGTTTTTGGGTGGCGATGATTTTGATGCTGCTATTGTTGATTATTGGTTGCAGGAAAATACATTCACAGGAGAAGTATCAACGCACAGGCAGGTGCTAAGGTTAAAAGCTGAGGATGCAAAAAAATGTTTATCATCAAATGAGTTGTTTAAAACTGTTTATGAAGAAAAAGAAATTTCGATAAGCAGGGAAAAGTTTGAAGCACTGATAAAACCCATCATTGATAGAACAATCACATCTTGTAAAAATGCTTTGAAAGACGCAGGGTTAAAAAAGATTGACGTTGATGAAATTGTAATGGTGGGTGGAAGTACGAGGGTACCATTGGTAAAAGAAATGGTAAGTACTTTTTTTGAAAAAAAATTAAATGATATGGTAGATCCGGATGAAGTGGTTGCTTTGGGCGCAGCCATACAGGCCGATATTCTGGCAGGCAATACAACCGATATGCTGCTGCTCGATATTACACCATTATCTCTTGGTTTGGAGACCATGGGTGGATTGATGGAAGTATTGCTGCCACGGAATTCTAAAATTCCGGCAAAAGTAAGCAGGCAATACACTACTTATAAAGATGGACAAAGCGGAATGAAGATTGCCGTTTATCAGGGCGAAAGAGATATGGTTAAAGATAACCGCCGTCTTGCCGAATTTAATTTAACAGGCATCCCGGGTATGCCTGCAGGTTTGCCCAAAGTTGAAATAAGTTTTTTGATAAATGCTGACGGAATACTTGTTGTAAATGCAAAAGAACTGCGAAGTGGTGTGGAGCAATCAGTTGAGGTAAAACCCCAGTATGGACTAACAGATGAAGATGTTGAAAAGATGCTTTTAGATTCTATGGAGCATGCTAAAGAGGATATGGATATACGTGC
>JBKJLT010000299.1:0-6418 GCA_046596765.1 Ferruginibacter sp.
AACCTGGAAAATTGCTACTGCCCAGGTAATCATCCAAACCCATTCGGGGTGTTTAAACAGGTTTAGTTTAAGTGCTGCAAAATGAAAAAGTGCGCATACAAGTATTACCCAGCCCCACAATAAGTATAAAAAGCCATTTTCAGTAAACCGGTTTTTTGCCTGGTTAATCATGTTGTCAATTAACAACAGGCTATCCTTGGGTGAAAAATTTTCTGATTCCATATGCAATGATTTTGGGTTTTAGTTTATGGTTACCGGCAACCGATAACCCAAACCAAAAATTGTTATTTACATTCACTTAATAATAACTCTACCCTTTGCTTGCCCCATGTTGGGTGAATTTCGCTGGCAGGTTTAAATGTGCCGTACTTAGCTAATGATGATTGTAAAACCGGTTTTGCAGTTGTGCAACCACCACCAAATTGTTCAGGTGTATATTTTAGTCCCTGGCCTTGCAAAAATTCAGGTCTTGGATTTGTAGGATCCTGTTTCATTGCAGCTTCGATATAAGATGCAGCTTCGGGACCGTACTCCTGGAATCTTTGCATTGGGTTTACCATCATGTGTGCGCTTGCAATCATGCTTTTTAAACAACTTATCTCTGAATTGTTGGCTTGTAACGCATCGGCCTTATCAATAAGTTCTGTTGCTTTATCGGCGATAGGATCAACTTTCGATTTATCTTTTTCCATGTAGGTATAATTAACCTGGCAAAGTGCGGCATAATAATAAGCCAGCCACTGTGTTTTTTCGGCTGTGGCAATGCGTTCAAATTTATTTGCAAGGTCTAAAAGGTTTTGAGGGTTTTTAAAACTACTGTCAATAGCGGCTATATTGCTTTTCATATTAGCCATGTATTTTTCACTTTGTGCGAATGCTGCAGTTACTACTAAAGAAACTGCGACAAGAAGAAATAATTTTTTCATTGTATTAATTTTAATTTGATTTTATTTATTTTTTTGTTGATTTTTTAATTTTTCGTATTCTCTTTCTACAGAATTTGCTTTTGGAAAAATATAGGCCCCGGCAAAATGAAATGCAAGGCCAATGCCCCAGCCAATCATTGGCCATATTGGCCACGGTAAATGGTTCCAGTTAAATGCATCAAAATCTTCATGACGGTTCTTTGATGAAAAGTACCAAACAACCCAGAAAAAAGTATTCATAATAACATAGGTAATTGCATGGGTTTTAAAGCCTGCCCTTTTTTGTGCTATCTCCCATAGTTCAGGGTCTTTCCCTTCGGGAGCTGGTTGATAATCTGACATAGTAGTTAAGTTTTTTGTTTAAAATATAGTTGATTAAAGGTTATTATTAATCGCATCCTGTGTTCTGTCAATACCAAAACTGATGAAACATCCAATAAAAATAAATCGTTTTGATGGTGGTGTAACTGCTTCTTTACGGCTGCCATCGTTGTTATAATTGTAATTGAAGATCTGCTTCTGGCCAAAAACATTATTAACACCCAACACCCAAACTGCAAATGCTTTTGGATTTTTTTTACCAAGGCCTGGCAAATAATTTACGCTGAAACTGGTACTGTTATAATTAATCGTTTTTCCGGCATCGCCAATTACGTATTTATTTTGAGTGCTGTTGTAGGCAAAGTAATAATATGGCCGGCCTGTTGCAAAACTGTAGCTAAGATTAAAACCGGTTTTCCATTTTGTTACAAATTTCTTTGCAACAAATGAGGCTGTATGGTTTGCCGCAAATGAAGGTGTAATGGCCTGCGGATAATTTAAGTAATCTCTTTTGGTATCTAAGTAAGAATAGGAGATCCAGAAGTCAACATTTTTAAATGTTTTTTTATCCCTGAAAAAAAGTTCCAGTCCCTTGGCATTGCCAAAACCGTTGTTGTTAGATGCCACTTCACCGCCGGTTGGCGAAGTTGCAGTCTTATACAGATTGGTATATTTTTTATAAAAAGCTTCCACCCTGAAAGTGCGGCCACTGGTTAGCTTTTGATATTGTAGTATATAATGCGCTGCTCTTGAAAAATCAAGACTGGCAATGGCTGGTAAATATTTTCTTTCAGGGTTCTGATAAAATAATCCGTAAGCAAAAGATGCCTGGCTGTTATCACGGAATTTGTATGCGACAGAAACCCTTGGTGCTATATTCCATTTTTTTACAACTTCAGAATGTTCAACCCTGCTGCCAATTTTAGCTGCCAGGCTGTTGGTAATAAAAATATCGGCTTCAGCAAAAACAGATTCCAGGTTATCGGTTACCGACTCACTAAATTTCGTTCCATCATACAAGGTGTAGGTTGATTTTTCTTTACTGTAAAAATAATCGGCACCAAAGCGAATTACATTCAGCCCGTTTAATTTTTTATCAAATACAACTCTCACTTGTGCATACTGCGCCCTATTGTTCAGTTTAAAATTCTTAAAAGCATAAAACGACGGGTTGGTAATTGTTTGCTTTTGGTTATTTGCATCCTGCAGTTCACTGCTAATGTCATCTTTGTTGGTACTATAACTAACACCGGTTGTTACTTTCCAGCCCATACCAAAATTTTCACGCCAGTTAATATTCTGGTAAATATTTAAATTTTCTATTGCAAAAGCAGCTTTTAAAACAGTTGAATCTATATCCGGGCTTCTAAATCCTGTTTTATTGGCGCTTACATAACCGTAGTATTTTATCATGCCGCCGCTCTTTGTTTTTATTCTGAAATTAGCATCGCCCTGGTGATACACCGGTATCTGAAAAAAATCCTGCTTTTGTTTGTTAATGGCGAAGCCAAGTAAAAGGTTAGTATAATTGTAAGAAATACCCCAAGACGATTTTTTATTTTTTGCCAGGTGCTGAATACCGCCGCCAACACCAACTACAGATATGCCAATATCGGCCTGCGTTTTTTCCGGCAAATCTTTACTTTCTAAAATTAAAGCAGCCGAAAGTGCCTGACCGTACAATGCCGAATAGCCGCCCGAACTAAAAACAGTGCCCTTAAAAAGGAAAGGGTTAAACCGCCCTCTTGTGGCAATACCCGGTGTACTGCTGTAAAAAAAGTTATTTACCAGGTTTCCATCCATATAAATCTTGCTCTCAGTTGCCGACCCGCCCCTTACAAACAAACCTTCGCTCTCCCCAACCTGTTGGGTGCCTGGCAGGGTTTTAAAGGCGCTGGTAACATCAGCATTGGCGCTGGGTGTGGTAACAATGTCCAGAGCCGATAAAACTGCTCCTTTGTTTTTATCGCTTGCCACAAAAGACCCGGCAGATATTACAACTGCCTTTAATTCGGTAACCAGTTCCTTCATAGTAACATTTACTGTAATGCTAAACAATCCAATATTGAGTTCCTGTTCATAAGACTTATAACCTATAATAGATGTTTCTAATGTCTTTTTGCCCGTTTCAGTAGTTGCAAACGAAAAATCACCTAATAAATCGGTGGTGGCTCCGTCGTAAGTATCTTTCAATGTAACGCTTACCCCGGTAACCGGTTTACCTTTGCCATCGGTAACTTTTCCTGCTATTTTAACCTGAGCTATGGCAGTTAATCCAAGTACAATTATGAGTAATGTAAACAGCGCTTTCATTCTATCTAATTTTTCACAAACGTAAAGTAGTTTATTTTATAAACCAAATATTTTTAGCTTTATTTTTTTATTTTTTTGCGGAATTGATGATAAAAATTGAGGTATTTATATCATCTAAACTAAACATTATCAAATACTTATAGTGCAATTGGAACATCCTTGTAAAGCTCATCATACCCATGTTAACTTATCAACATCTCCAAAAATTTATTTGTTAATCTGGCTCGAATTTGTAATTTAGCAATAGAATTTAATGGGTTAGTAAGTACAAAGGGTCAGCAGCAATGTTGACCCTTTTACTTTTTAGCAAGTCGAAATCACTCAAAAAATTTTATTTTATTTTTCATACTTCACAAACTTTTTTCTTCGCTTTTTAAAAACAAAATTCAATAACTGAAGAGCAATTTTGCCTCAATTGATTTTTCATTCTTCTTTTTACAATTTACATTTACGGCATGAGTAAAACTAAATCGGCATTTTTTTGTCAGAGCTGTGGTTACGAAAGTGCCAAATGGTTAGGTAAGTGCCCGGGCTGTAATAATTGGAACACTTTTGTGGAAGAAGTAATTGTAAAAGGAACGGACAAAAAAGAAAAAGACGAATGGCGTGATTACGCAGGTTTGGGAAAACAAAAAACCATTTCTATAAACGATGTAAGCAGTGCCGAAGAAAAAAGGATACTTACAACCGATGCAGAATTAAACCGCGTACTTGGTGGTGGTATTGTTTTAGGAAGCATTGTTTTGGTTGCCGGCGAACCGGGCATCGGCAAGTCAACTTTGTTTTTACAGATTGGTTTACAACTGAAAGATGTTGTTACATTATATATAAGTGGCGAAGAAAGTGAGCAGCAAATAAAAATGCGTGCCGACAGGATTGGAATTGGCAGCGATAACTTTTACATTCTTACCGAAACAAATACCCAAACTATTTTTCAGGAAATAAAAAAACTTAAACCGCAACTGGTTGTTGTTGATTCTATACAAACATTACAATCGCCCTTTGTTGAAAGTGGTGCAGGCAGCATTAGCCAGATAAGAGAAACTGCTGCAGAGTTGCAACGCTTTGCCAAAGAAACAAACACGCCGGTTTTTTTAATTGGCCATATTACTAAAGACGGAACCATTGCCGGACCAAAAATTCTGGAGCACATGGTTGATACTGTTTTACAGTTTGAAGGTGATCGTCATTATGCTTACCGTATTCTGCGAACGCTTAAGAACCGCTTTGGCTCTACATCTGAGCTTGGCATATATGAAATGACAGGAACCGGTATGAGGGCTGTTAACAATCCATCTGAATTATTAATTACGCAAAAAGAAGAACAATTGAGCGGCATTTCTATTGCTGCAACAATGGAAGGTATGCGGCCATTATTAATTGAATCGCAGGCATTAGTAACACAAAGTGTTTATGGTACACCGCAACGAACGGTGAGTGGTTTTGATCTTCGTCGTTTACAATTGTTGTTAGCTGTGTTAGAAAAAAGAGGCGGTTTTCATTTTGGTGTAAAAGATGTTTTTATAAATATTGCCGGCGGAATTAAAGTAGAAGATCCATCCATTGACCTTGCCATTGTAAGTGCACTTTTAAGCAGTTATGAAGATACACCAATCCATCAGCATTATTGTTTTGCCGGAGAAGTTGGTTTAAGCGGAGAGATAAGAGCCGTTAACAGAATTGAACAACGCATTGCCGAAGCAGAAAAATTAGGTTTTGAAAAAATAATTGTCAGCAAATACAATTCAAAATCTTTGGGCAAACAAAAATTTAATATTGAAGTAGTACCGTTGGGTAAGGTTGAAGAATTGTACCAATATTTATTTTAACTTGTTGTACTAATAATTTTAAGATGATCGCTCAACTGAAAAATATTTTTAGCAGTACCATGCATCTTTTATATCCGCATGTTTGTACCGGTTGCGGATCTGATTTGCTGGACGCAGATAACCTCCTTTGTGTTACCTGCATACACGATTTACCAAACACAAATTTTGCAGCCTTACCAAACAACTCCGTTGAAAAAGATTTTTGGGGCAGGATAAATTTAGTTGCTGCTTACAGCCAGTTTTATTTTTCAAAAGCATTTGTAATGCAGCATTTAATTCATCAGTTAAAATATAAAGGCGATACAAAAATTGGTTTTTACCTCGGCGAAATAATGGGTAAAACAATGCTTCAAAGCAACCGATTTTCAGGCATCGATGCCCTGATTCCCCTGCCACTTTTTGCCGGTAAGGAGCATAAAAGGGGATATAACCAGGCAACAATTATCTGCAACGGCATATCTTCTGTGATGAACATACCGGTTTTAAATGACGCAGTTATTCGCCGGAATGCCACCGAAACCCAAACCCGTAAACACCGCACCGAACGCTGGGAGAACGTAAAAGACAGCTTTAAAGTGGCAAAACCAGCCGAATTGAACGGAAAATCGCTTTTATTAGTAGATGATGTGGTAACCACTGGCGCTACTTTAGAAGCCTGTGGCAATATTATCTTGCAGGAGGCAGACGTTAAGCTAAGCATTGCAACTTTAGCTTATGCTGCCAAATAGCACTGAGCGAAGTCGAAGTGTGAGAGAAGTCGAAGTATCGAAGTCTAGTTTAGAGTGTATTGAACGAAGTCGAAATACACGTTTCAAAACCAAAGTGTACCCAAATAAGTATAAATTTGATAAATGAAAAGACTTCTTGTCAATTTTTGCCTGTTGCCTGTTGCCTATTGCCTGTTTCTCCTTGCTTCCTGCAAAAAAGACTCCTTTATTACCAGCGAATTTGCACAGGTTAACATTACTACAGATACTTTAAAATATGATACCGTTTTTACAACTACCGGCTCAATTACTAAATCCTTCA
>JBKJLT010000414.1:0-5227 GCA_046596765.1 Ferruginibacter sp.
TTTTTCCTTTGCTGCATATCTGCGCCAGTTGGCGAGTGGGGGCACAGCAGTAATGCCGATAAAGGCAAAAAAAAGAGGCTGTCTTAAAAGGGAGGGCACTGAAAAAGTCTATTAGAAAAAGAGACAGAAAAGAAGTCATGTAAAAACTCAAATAAATGCTCTTAGAATAGGCTGTACGGAATTTAGGGAGAACAAAAACTCCTACAAGCTAAAGAAAAAGGGACTAATCATAATTTATGACATAGTCCCTTTTTCTATCTAATAAAGCCCTAGTTTTTCAGTGCCCTCCTTAAAAGGGCAGCCTTTTTTATTTTCAAAAAAACAGGTGGGTTTATTCACATAGGAGCTGTAAAACTTTTGCGGTTGCATTTTGCAACAAAGTAATAGCCAGTACTGTCTTAGTTAGTATGGCAAAAAATAACAAAGTAGTATTTAAATCCTACAGTCCCAATCAGGGCATGTTGCTTCCGCCCTCGCTGGAAGAACTCATTGCATTAAAGCATCCTGTCCGGGTGATTAATGAGGTAATAGACTCACTTAGCCTGGAGTTATTGGAGAAAGCATATAAAGGAGGCGGTACATCCAGTTACCATCCCAGGATGCTTTTGAAAATATTGGTGTATGGCTATGTAAACAATACCTATAGCAGCCGCAAGCTGGAAGCCGCCACTAAGGAAAATATACATTTCATGTGGTTGGCCGGTATGCAGCAGCCAGATCATAATACTATCAATACTTTCCGGGGTAAGCGTTTGCAGGATGCTTTAAAAAGTATTTTCACACAGATAGTGGAGCTACTGGCAGAAGCAGGTGTTTTAAGCCTTAAAGACATTTATGTAGATGGCACCAAGATTGAGGCCAATGCAAACCGTTACACTTTTGTTTGGGGTAATGCCATCAAGACAAACAAAGAGAAAATGAAAAAGCAGTTGGAAGAACTTTGGCAATACACACAAAAAGTAGCCGCAGCAGAATTAGATCAACCTACACCACCGGATTTTACGACCATCTCCAAAGAAAAAGTGGCACAAACCATTGAAAAAATAGAAACTGCACTACAAGGTAAAGAAGCGGTGAGCAAACAGATAAAACAAAAATTAAACTACGCTAAAAACAAATGGCCTGCAGCATTAGATAAGTATGAACAACAGGAAAAAATATTAGCTGGCCGCAACAGCTACAGCAAAACAGATACCGATGCAACTTTTATGCGGATGAAGGACGACCACATGAAAAACGGGCAGTTAAAAGCTGCATACAATGTTCAGATATCTACCTCCAATCAATACGTTGTAGACTACAGCATCCACCCTAATCCTACAGATACCACTACCTTCCCTAAACATATTGAACAACATAAAGCAATCTACCAACAATATCCTGAGAGCATTACTACAGATGCAGGTTATGGCTCAGAAGAAAACCTGCAATACGTAGAAGACCGTGCAATAGAGGGCTACATCAAGTATCCTGGCTTTGACAAACAACAAAGCGAAAAGCACCAGAAAAAAAATCCTTTTGCCGCTGCCTACCTGCACTACAACAAACTAAAAGATTGTTTTTATTGCCCCATGGGACAATCGATGAACTGCATCGGAACCTACAAAAGACAAACCAGTACAGGCTTTGAGCAAACCATCAAACAATACCAGGCACAAAATTGCAATGGCTGCCCCTTGAGAAGCGTTTGTCATCAGTCAAAACATAACCGGGTAATAGAAGTAAACCACAACCTGATCCGGCATAAAGCAATCGCCAAAGAAAAACTTAACACAGAAGAAGGGATAAAGAAAAGAAAAAAGCGTTGTTACGATGCAGAACCTGTGTTTGGCAATGTTAAAACCAACCATAAGTTCAACAGGTTTATGCTCTGTGGAAAAACGAAAGTAACTATTGAGTTTGGTTTATTGGCTATAGCACAAAACCTAAGGAAAAAAGTAGCATAAAAGTCCCTTAAAAAGAAAAAAAAACACTTTTAAACTACTCAATGCGCTATTAAAAATAATAGTAAAGTACAGCATTGTAAAAACCAACCATAATAAATGGCTTATAGGGCAATCCATAAGGGCTAATGTAAAAAGAGGCTGCCCTTTTAAGACAGCCTCAGCTAAATTTTACGGGTATGGTATGGATGATTTTGGCATACTCACACATTACAAAGGTTAAAATGGTTAACACTTCGGCTGTTGGTGAGACGCTCAACAGCGGCGTTAGGATAGCTCACCGCTTTTATAGTTTAGCAGTAACGCCAACAGCGGCGAAATGGCGGTTCTGGAAACAATAGTGGTGGTGGTTCTGGAAACACAACTTCAACAACAACTACAGAACCCGCGGTAAACCAGGATAAAGGCTGGAGTGATGCTGCAAAAGGAACAGCCATTGGCGCAGGGTCAGGTGCTGTAATAGCAAAAGATGACCGGGGTAAAGGTGCCGTAATTGGTAGTGTAATTGGCGCTGGTACCGGTTATGTAATAGGTAGGCACAGAGATAAAAAAAGTGGCAGGGTGGAACGTGCAAAAGCAAAGAGAAAAGCAAGGTATTAAATTTTGAATTCATAAATATAAAAAGACAAACCCTGCACAATTTTGCAGGGTTTGTTTTTTAATAAGCTAAAATTTATTTGGGAATATTACAGTTTTATCTCCTCATCACTATCATCAAAAAAGTGAAACTCAGTTAAATGATAATTACTGTTGGCTTTTAGTTAAATACGCTGTTTGTATTTGCGGCGCCACTAAAAAGTAACATGGTGTTTAATCCATTGTTGTGTATTATTAACGGAGAACGTAAAAAACTCAGTAATGATTTTTACAGGCAATAATTTTTATGTATTTATCTGTTACTCTATAAACAAGGCGGTGTTCATCATTAATCCGCCTGCTCCAGTAGCCTTTTAAATCGTGCTTTAAGGCTTCTGGTTTACCGGTACCATCAAAAGGTGTTCTGGCGGTTTCCTGTATTAATTTTTGCAGCCGTTTATAAATATCTTTATTGTCGGCAAGCCATTCGTTGTATTGTTCAAATGCCAGTGGAGTAAACTGAATATCGAGCATTAATCAGTAATATTTACAGTAACTGTTTGTCCATTCTTATCCTGTTCAATAGATTTAAGTAACAGTGCTTTATTATCAGTATCGGACATTAAAAAAGCCGTTTCATCATCATCTTCCTCAATGGTAAGCTTTACCGGTTTAGTTTTAAAAGCAGCTTTGATTACTTCTAAAATATCTGCATTAATTTCAGCCGCCGATTTAAAATGATAAGTGGTGTACATAGTAATTATTTTTTTGGGTGGTTTTCAGCATTTATTCTAAAATAAAAGTACGATTTTTTGCATGAACGTTAAAATCGTGGCGATTACAGAACAAATATCAGCAACTTAAACCCAGCGAACTGTTAATTTACCAGAGCCTGTTTATGAATAAAGAAAGTTTTTGGTGAACTATAGTTTAATCTCCTCATCACTATCATCAAAAAAATGAAACTCAGTTAAATGATAATTGGAGTTAGCCTTTAATTTAATACGCTGTTTGTATTTGCGGCGCCATTTGCTGAGTTTTGAAAAGAAAATCCCTTTAGTCATGTAAGCATGTAAAATAGGATGGATTTCCACAGTTAAACCGGTATGCTTTTGCATAATCAGGTAGCTCAGGTTCTTTTCTATCTCGTCTTCTAAAATAAGAGTTGATGATATTTTTCCGGTTCCATTACAGCTTGGGCAAACTTCGGTAGTATTAATATTCATTTCCGGCTTCATGCGCTGCCGGGTAATTTGCATTAAACCAAATTTGCTGATGGCGAGTACAGCATGTTTAGCCCTGTCTGGCCTCATATAACCATCCATGGCATCGGCCAGCTTCTTTTTGTTTTCCATTAACTTCATGTCAATAAAGTCAACCACAATAATTCCGCCCAGGTCACGCAGGCGCATTTGCCTTGCAATCTCTTCCGCCGCTTCCAGGTTGGTTTCCAGGGCATTTTGCTCCTGGTTATTACTTACACTTTTGTAACCGCTGTTTACATCAATTACATGCAGGGCTTCAGTATGCTCTACAATTAAGTAAGCACCGCTTGGCAGGTTTACGGTTTTTCCAAAAGCAGCTTTTACCTGCTTGGTAATACCAAAACTATCAAATATTGGGGAGCCGTTGTTGTAGTATGAAACGATATCGGCTTTATCGGGTGCAATACGCTGAATATAGGTTTTTGCATCGCCATAAATATTCTTATCGTTTACAACTATCTTATTAAAATCTTCATTTAGCAAATCACGAAGTATGCTGGTTGTCTTACCCTGTTCGCTTAAAATTTTTGTTGGGGGCACCGCACCTTTCAGGTTTGTCTGAATGGTTTTCCAGGTAGCAATCAGGCTTAAAAGATCCTGGTGCAGTTCGGCTGTGTGTTTACCTTCGGCTGCAGTACGTACAATTACACCCAGGTTTTTGGGTTTAATTGCTTCAATGATCTTGTGTAATCTTTTTCTTTCGTCGGATGAATGGATTTTGCGGGAAATGGCAATGATATCATTAAAAGGAGTTACTACTACAAAACGGCCTGGTAACGAAAGTTCGCAACTAAGGCGTGGGCCTTTGGCCGCAATGGGTTCTTTCAATATCTGCACCAGCACATTGGGTTTGCCACTGAGTACTTCAGCAATTTTACCGGTTTTAATTATCTCCGGTTCTACCTTAAATTTTGCAAAATCAAATCCGCCTTCCGATTTATCGATGATAGATTCGGTAGTGAATTTAAGAATAGAGCGGACATAGGGGCTAAGATCGGTGTAATGCAAAAAAGCATCTTTTTCAAAACCAACATCAATAAATGCTGCGTTAAGGCCGGGGATAAGTTTTTTTACTTTTCCAAGGTACAGGTCGCCCACGCCAAAGCTTGCATCAGCTTTTTCGCTGTGCAGTTCCACCAGTTTTTTATCCTCCAACAGGGCAATTTCAACTCCTTGTGGAGCCGAATTAATAATAAGTTCCTTGGTCAAGCGTGAATTTTTGTTAAGACCAGTACATCGTTAAAAGGAAAACATAACTGCACACATTATCATCAGCTTTCAACCGTAATGAATGCAGGTATATGAGTGCCCCCGATGGAGAATCGGGGGCACCGGTAAGAAAAATTACTTCTTCTTATGACGGTTCTTTCTTAAACGTTTTTTACGCTTGTGTGTTGCAATTTTATGACGTTTTCTCTTTTTACCACAAGGCATAACTAGTCT
>JBKJLT010000403.1:0-7012 GCA_046596765.1 Ferruginibacter sp.
AGGTTCCATGTTTCCCCGGCAGGTACAGTAAAATCATCGGCAAGCGTAAATAATCCCAATGCACATGAGGAACCAGCAGTGGCATTGGACTCCGTAAGATTGCCGGTGTTATTCTGCATTTCACTCCAGCTTGTTCCGGCAGGTGCCGCTACACCGCTGTTACTTACAGTACCGGTACTAAGCCCTCCATTAAAATAAGTTAATGGCCCTGATGGACAACTCACGGTAATCGTTCCGGTAGCTGTAACCGTTCCGCAACCACCAGTCAAACTTACTGTATAGTTATATATACCGTTGGCTGTTGGGGTTCCGCTGATGGTAACCACATTGGATGCCCATACACCTGTTACACCCCCAGGTAAACCTGCAAAGGTTGCACCGGTGGCAACGGTTGTTGCATAGGTTATATTGGTAATTGGAGTGTTTACAGCAACCGTCTGGTTATCGGTACCGGGTGCCGAACTAAGCAAAATGGTATTTTGCGGCAGTACATTATAAGTACAAAGACTGCTGGAAGTACCCAGGGGAAATACCGTGTTACTGTAAGTCCAGTTGGCAATATTATATATGATTGCAGACATCTGCAATGCCGTACAGGCACCTGCCGCAGATAATGAACAGCCACTGAATTTTCCGTTATCGGGTTCAGTAGTTCCATTAGATACTGCGTTGGGTAATGGCCCGGGTGACATAATAAAACAGGTTTGTCCGTTTACCAAACCCGGAGGCACACTACTTTCGTTAAGGGTTGCGGGAGCCAAATCCCAACTGGGATACGTGGTGGTATTAGGCACAATATTGGCCAGCAATGCTGTTATAAACCTGCGTGTAGCATCATCATAATTTGTTGCAGGGCCGGCAAGTGGGCCGGTTTGATAAACCAACAGGTTGTCGCCACCAAAGGTAAAGTTCATACCATCGGTACTGTTAGCGGCTGGTACAATGGGTGTTACGTTAACAAGGTTATTGATCAGTACAGTACCTGCTTGATTAGAATAAGCCGCCCAATCATAATATTCATTGGGCGATGCTACTTCGTCGTGGTATTTGTTTATGAAAAAGACTTCAGTTCCCTGTGCTATGCCGCCCGCAGGTACCGTCCATCGTATAACGGCCTCCCTTCCAAGACCGAATGTAAACGGGGGGTAAGTCTCATCCAGCCAATTGTTTGAAACGCCGTTCCAGCCTCTTTCTGTAAAATATATTACTGTTCCGGCTGCAATGCCACCAGGCTTTAATACTACTATGGAAAACCGGTCTTCAAACTCGGCGAGCCCGGGGGTAAATAGGTTGGTTGGATCAAAGTCTGACTGGTAACTCACTATAGCAAGATCACCGGCAGCAAGGTTGTTTTGCGAAAAAGATTTGGTTGAAAAAATCAATAGCGCAAGCAATAAGCTAAGAAGTTGGTAACTTTTTTTCATAAACGAGGTTGTTTGGTATTAAGGCAAAACGAGCTGAAAAGAAAAACAAAATTTTTTCTCAGACTGACTTTTTAAAAAAAAAACAGTCAAAGATTAATTACGATATTTAAACCCAGATTTTGCAGTAGAAATCGTGGCGAGGGTTTCAAATACAAAACAGATAAGGGTTTCAGATTATTTTTTGGATGAAAGAATAGTGTACTATTTCGAATTCAAAAAATAATCTGAAAGTTTTAGCTGTGAAGGATTTGGAAGCCGCAGTAGATTTCAACTGCAAAATCTGGGTTAAAGGTATTTTATTTTATTTTAAATTCCTATCATTTATGAGAGGAAAATCTGTCGTTTATTTTAATCCCATAATTCACCAATCTCTTCCCTGCAAAAAATCCTTGAGGGGTACAGATTAAATTGATTTTAATTACTTTATTATCAAAACAATAAATTTTTAGCCCTGCATCTTCATCCAGGGCTGTAATTGTTCCCGGTAATGCATTTCCGGCATGTGCTTCATCAGTAAGTTCTGCATCAGTTAAGCAAATGACCAGGTCGTTGATAATGGCCCCTGCTCCTTTATTCCACGGATTGCAGGCGTTAATGAGCCGGATCACCTGTTGGCTGCTCATGGTATTCCAGTTTATCATCAGGTCGGCGGCAACCGGCTTTTTAAAATAGCCCGCCTTTGTTTCATCCTGGGCAACAGCCAGCGGTATTGGCTGCACCCTGCAAAGCTGCAAAAGATTTATAGCCATTGAAGCACCCAATAAACCCAGTTTTTGTAATTGCATACCAAAAGTATCTATATCGGTAATGGGAATTTTTTGCTGCATTACAATAGGACCAGTATCAATATTTTCATCAACAAGATGGATAGTTATTCCACTTTCAGTTTCGCCATTAAGCATTTGAGCAAGCACCGGATTGGAGCCACGGAATTTTGGCAAAATACCATAATGAAAATTTATAAACCCTCCGGGAAGCATCCCCAGCAAAGGCTTTGGTATGATGTAGGCAAAAGTCATCATCCAGCCTGTTGTAATATTTTTTTCGGAAATAAGTTTTTCAATATTTGCCTGTAAGTTTTTTTTATTAACACTTATCAGGCTTATACCGGTACCGGTAAGCATCTGTTTAAGCAGGGTTACCAAAGGAGTATTTTTTTCAGGCACCACTACTGCTTTTAAACTGCCGGTCATGTATAGCTGCTGCATGGCAGGGATAGCCATTTCATTGTTACATAAAACCATGATATTGACAGTACCCATCATATACAGAGATAGGTATTTCGCCAGGATGAAAATGGTTCAACGGGTATTTGTGCCAGCATTTCCTGCCAGGTTGCTGATGTATTGGCCATACACTCTTCCACAGTTATGTGCAGGTTACCACTTGCCTTTACAAAATATGCAGGGGCAAGTACATGCCTTTCTTCATTTACATAAATGATTCCCCGTGGGCTGTGCATTTTTATTGCTTTCAAGTGATTGATTGCTGCTTCTGTACCATTTGTGTGTTTACGTTGTTGTAAATATTCCATCAGCAGCAATCCGTTTTCCCAGCCCTGCATAAAAAAAAGATTGGCTTCTTTTCCATTTGCTGTTTTGCAATTTTGCTGCATTGCATTATTGGCTTCATTATCCAGTTGGGGCACCCAGTTGGTATATCCGTATACTTCTCCTGGTAATGCAGGTTTCGGCTCTTCAAAATCGCCAGGTGTACTATCAAACATCATGGGCGAACCATACCATTGCAGTTTATTTTCGGTTTGCACTACCGCCAGATTTTTATAAAAAAAACGGGCCATATCCCCACTGAAAACAGCGAGCAACTTCTTTACATCAGGGTTATCTTTTATGAAGGCCGTTAATGAATCTGTATTAAATTCTTCTTTTTTAAAATGGCTTACAAAATGGTGTTTTATTTCTCCGCCAGTAAGTACAAAGGCGTTGTTCATCGCATGGTTATGCCTGTATCCTCCATCAAAAAAAGAAGTTGCCATGATAGCACCATGCCCTCCCTCCTGCCGGGCAGCATATTTACCGGTAAGAAAACAGCATACACATTCATTGAGTGAATGAAACAAGGTATGGCTTACCGGTGGGGTAAACATTTCGGGGTAATTGGCCCCGGCATTGGTTATGATCAGCAGTTTTCCGGCGGCAGCAAATAAGGGCGACAATTTAACCGCATGGTAGTCTCCTGCAAAAGCCACCACAGCATCTGCATTATCGGCAATTAAAAAATTTTCGGCGGCTGCGTATATCTCATCATCTTTTAGTCCGTAACCAATCATGTTTACTTTAAAGTCCACATCGGCATCCTGTTGAAATTTTAAACAGGATTTGAGTCCCTGTAAAAAATCCATGCCGATTGAAGGGTACAGGGTAGAGCCGGGGAGTAAAATTCCGATTATTGGCATATCTGTAAAAGCTGTATTGAACTGTTTTGAAATATGGTGAAGGTAAGCATGTTGGTTTTGTTGTAAAGATAATGGAGCATATAAACAGCCTGTTGAAACTTGTACATACGCTTCAACAGGCCGGGTTTAAATTTAGTATGATAAACTAATTTCTTGAAGGGAAAACACCAAACATGCAGATGATATAGTTCATGCCCATAACCGGTTGTATATTATTTACCGGTGTTGATGAACCTACAGGGGCTGCAATAAGTGCCAGTTGCATATTTCCTAAAGCACCCTCATTATTAACGGTTGAATACATATTGGTACCGGTAAGCCTAGCCGGGAAATTGCCCTGTGGCACATCTGCATTACCCGCAGCCGCATTGCCGGGCATGGTAACAGAGCCACTGAAAGGATGGGTATGGGCAGGAAAATTGGAATTGAGTATTGTATTGGTTTCAGTGCCACCAAGCTGACCTAAGCTGTAACTTGACAGGCCAGGCCCCTGGCCAGCACCAACGGGCACCCGGCCCCTGAAATCGGGCAATGCAAAAGTGGTTTGTCCGTTACCACCATAAGTAGTACCCAATAGTGAAAACAGTGCCGTATTTTGTGCAATGGATAATATTTGTGACTGGCAATATGCCCAGTTCCTGGGAGCAAAATTGCCGGCAAACATTCTTATTTCTGCTATTGTTCCGTCCATGATTATTGTATTTAAATAAATTTATAAAATTAGTTTCTTGTTGGATAAATACCTTCGAGGCAAATGATAAAATTCATTGCAAGGTAAGGCTGAATGTTACCCATGGGTGTATTGCCATTAGGTGTTTGAGGAGCTACAGTTACTCCTGATAGTGAAGCCGGAGCCATGGCACTGTTATCGGTGGCGGTCGAATATATCTGATCTCCGTTGTTTGCAGGAAAGTTATTAAAGGAAACTGGTGTTTGCCCATCGCCGCTTGCAGAAACAATACCCGCATTGCCGGTTACAGCATGGGTATGGCCGCTTACATTGGATGAGTTAAGTGTATTGGCCTCTGTGCCTCCCGTCTGTCCTAATTGGTAATTGCTGAGGCCCGATCCCTGACCAGTGTGAACGGGTATCCTGCTCCTCAGGTCGGGTAATCCAAATGTAGTTTGCCCATCACCGCCAAAAGTAGTACCGATTAAAGAAAACAGCGCCGAGTTTTGCGCTATTGACTGTAATGAGCCATTACAAAAACTCCATGAACGCGGTGCAAAATTGCCGGCAAACATTCTTATTTCTGATATGTAACCTTCCATGATTGTATAATTTTTGAAAATTTTAATTAAATGTGTTGATTAATTTCTTGATGGGAATATCCCCTGCATGCAAATAATATAACTGATGCCGGTGTAGGGCATAATATTATTTACTGCTGTACCTCCTGTTGCACCCAATGCAACAGCAACCGTAGCCGGCTTCATGGTACCGCTGCCCGTAGTTTTGTACTTGGGGCTTCCATCATTGGCAAAATAATTGCCGCCGGGGGTTGGTGCATTGGCTGCCGCAGTACTAGTGAGCATTTTAGTAACTCCGGAAATGGCATGGGTATGTGAAGGAATATTAGAGGCTGATAAAATATTTGATTCGGTTCCCTTTACTTCACCCAGGTTAACTGGAGTTAAGCCGGGGCCGGTGCCTAAACCAATGGCTACCCTGCCTTGCATATTAGGTAATGCAAAAGTTTGAACACCATTACCACCATAAGTGGTACCTAAAAGGGAAAAGAGTGCCTGGTTTTGGGCAATTGGCAATAATTGCCCGTTGCAATAAGCCCAGAATCTGGGACTGAAATTAGCAGCAAACATTCGGATTTCTGCGATAGTTCCTTCCATAATAAGATGAGGTTTAGTGTAATTAAGAAAGCTTAAATATAAAATATAAATTTTATAATGTCAAGCTTTTTTTAAAGAATAATATTTTATTTACACTGCTAATCCAGTACCCATTTCAGCATGTGTGGATATGGTTTTACCTGCAACTCCACTGCTTTTTTTTCATCTGCGGTCATGCCTTTCCATTGCAGCATGGGTAAGCCAAAATAATTTTTATTGTTGAAATTATCTGCTATATAACTTCCGCCGCCTTTGTAACCCTCATCATGAAATACAAAATATGGGTCAATATTCAGGTGTATGCATGCCGCGTAAGACCAGGCTATAGTCATCATTTCTTCAGCCTCCCTGTTTTCTCTTTTTTCGATGGATGAAGCCGTAAGCATAAATCTTTCGCCTGCCGGTACAACAGCAATATGCCCCGCCTCATGCAAAATGTCGCCCGGATATTTAAGCGTTTCCCTGTCTATGATGAGTACACCATTGCGGATAGAAAGACCAGGCAAAAAACAGGACTCACCCAGTTTTTCATATGTTGTTTCAATGCCTATTTCGTTTAAAAACAGCATGCACTTTTTGAAACACACATCAAAATTCATTTCAGCCCCCGGGTAAATTTTATCTTCCTGCATTGCCTGCCATTATATTTTTATGTAGTGAAGTTACTGTACATGGGTGTTAAAAATAAATAGATGGTTAGTTTTTATTGTTGCAATGCATGTAAGCCAAACGGCATTAAACAGTCAGCGTGTTTCGTACTATAACCCAATAATTAAAGATACCGATAGATTGGCTATTACATATATATCAGTGAAATTATTTTGAATCTTAAACGCTTTTTTATTTGCATGATACTTTGTTTATTGTTATTTTGTGCCTGTTAGAAAACCAGAACCAACTTCAACTACCATGAATACAAGACGGAAGTTTTTGCTAAATGGCAGCATGGCTGCTACTGCAATGCTCGCAATGAAACCTTTTACCTCCGTGGCAAACAGCTTTGGCCCTGTAACCGGCTTATGCATAAATAACAACAGTGTTATGCTGGCACATACCGGAAACAATATTACAAACAATCAGCTATTGCCGCAGATAACAAAACTGAAAAATAATTATTCAAACCTAATCATGCTTCATGCAGGAAATGCGGTAACAGGCGCTGCCTACGATGCATCTATGCATGTTAATGCAACGAATGCTGTTGCACCAAACGATTACCGCATAGTTTACAAAGGCAAAATTAAAACGGGCATCATTACCGCAGATAAGACTTCTGCTTCTGCAACTGGCATTAATGATTTGGCTATGTTTTTAAAAAACCAAA
>JBKJLT010000572.1:0-2528 GCA_046596765.1 Ferruginibacter sp.
TTAATAGAGGCAACCAAAAACGGACTGTATAAATCTGATGATGGTGGTTTTAAATGGGAGTTGGTTAACAGCGATAAATCGGAAGTAACCAACAGGGCTTTTTATTTTCAGGATATACGGGTTGACCCAAAAAACGAAAACCGTTTATACAACATTAAACAAACCATTACGGTAAGTGAAGATGCCGGCAAAACTTTTAAGACTGTGATACCTTATAACGGCATTCATCCGGATCATCATGCTTTTTGGATTAATCCCCTCAATCCCAATTTAATTATTGATGGTAATGATGGCGGTATTGGCATAAGCCGTGACCGCGGACGTAACTGGAATTTTAATGAGCGTATTCCGGTAGGACAGTTTTATCATATTGCAGTTGATAATAAAATTCCGTACAATGTAATGGGCGGTATGCAGGATAATGGCACCTGGCATGGGCCGGCTTATCTCTGGCGCAATGGTGGTATCCGTAATTATTACTGGAATAATATTGGCGGTGGCGATGGTTTTGATGCCTCGCCCGACCCGGATAATAATGACTGGATTTACACTATGAGCCAGGGCGGTGAGTTGGGTAAACAGAATTTTGCAACCGGCGAACGGATGGGTTTACAGCCGCCCATGCCCAACCTTAAAACAAGATTACGTTTTAACTGGAACGCCGCTTTTGCACAAGATCCCTTCGATTCAAAAACAATTTATTATGGAAGCCAGTTTGTACACAAGAGCAGCAACAAAGGCCTTAGTTGGGAAATTATTTCACCCGATTTAACAACTGATAATAAAGTGCAGCAGCGGCAGGATGAAAACGGCGGACTGTCTGTTGATATAACCGGTGCCGAAAATTACAATACCATTCTTTGCATTGAACCATCGGCCAAAGATAAAAATGTGATTTGGGTTGGTACCGATGATGGCAATGTACAGTTAAGTAAAGATGCCGGAAAAACATGGACCAGCTTTCGTGGAAAAATCCCAGGCATGTCGGCAGGTGTATGGATACCGCAGATACGTGCCAGCCGCTACAATGCCGGCGAAGCATTTGTTGTTTGCAATGATTACCGCCGGGGCGATTTTAAGCCCTACATTTTCCGCACAAAAAATTATGGCCAAACCTGGGAGCGGATGATTGATGAGAATAAAGTAAAAGGTTATGCTTTGTGTATGATACAGGATCCTGTAGAGCCTAATTTAATTTTTGTGGGTACTGAGCATGGCCTTTGGATAAGTTTTGATAATGGCACCAGTTTTCAGCAATGGAAAAATGGTTATCCGTCAGTTTCAACTTATGATATGGCTATTCAGGAAAGAGAAGCAGATTTAGTGATTGCAACTTTTGGCCGTGCCATTTATGTTTTTGATGATATTAAAGCTTTGAGAAAAGCGGCTGCAAATAATGGTAATGTTTTCTCCAAAAAATTAACTATGTTTCCTGCCCCTGCAGCTTACATGGCCAGGTACAAATCACAACCGGGTTACGACTGGAGCATCTGGGGTTTGTATGAAGGTGAGAATCGTAACCGTGGAGCTTCTTATTCTTTCTTTATAATGCCAAACGATAAATCAGACAGTTCTAAAAAAGTAAAAACACCTGCCCGATCTGATCGTTCAGGCGGGGATTCTGCCATCGTAAAAATTTATTCGCAGAGCAATGAATTGATACGAACCATAAAAATGAAAGTGGATACCGGGTTTAACAGAAAAAACTGGGGATTCGAAATGAAAGGTATCCGTCAGCCCAACTCGCCTAAACCAAAAGCAGATGAACCTGAACCAAGGGGTAACACGGTTTTTCCGGGAACCTATAAATTAGTAATGACTGTTGGAAAAGAAATAGACTCCACAATAATTGTTGTAAATGCAGACCCCAACGTAACCGAGAATAAAGAAATATACGATGCAAAAATGGTATTGCTAACAAGGCTTGAGAAAAGCACGATGCGTTTAACTGAAATTACCGACCGCTTAACAGAAGCCGAAGAAACGATTGCAAAAGTTGAAGCCCAGTTAAAAAATGAAGAAGGTAAAGAGGCGGACAGTTTGCGTAAGACGGGCAATGCCATGAAAGACTCCATCAAAAATATCCGGAACTTTATTTTTGGCAAGCCGCAGGAAAAGCAGGGTTATGGCTCACCATTTCAGATTACCGTAAATGGTATGTTGAATAGTGCTGCCGGCGAAGTTCAGCAAAAAAATAAAATACCCGACCAGCAGGAAATGCGTATGGCCAACGAAGCAGAAGGATTGGTGAATGAAGCCGTGCAAAAAACAAATTTATTCTTTAACAGTAAGTGGGAAGATTATAAAAAGCTGGTGGAGAAAACACAGTTCAACTTATTTAAACTATACAAGGTTATTGAGTAGCCTGTTGTAAATATTTATCACATACTTTTTTGCTGTGTTGGGATGAGATCTAAATTAATGTGGAGCCAATTTCCTTGTCGGATAAATCCTCTACCAGTAGTTGCAATATTGCCTTTTCCCGGTTGGTTAAACCAAATAAAGCTTTTGAATCATTTTCTTTTTGC
>JBKJLT010000016.1:0-8882 GCA_046596765.1 Ferruginibacter sp.
GTACTGCTGGTTGGCATCCCTGGTGCAAGTGGTAATGTCATATCCATACTACGGTCGCCACGCACATACATAAAGTAGCCGGTTAATGCATTCAGTGAACCTGTGGTATTGCCTATAGCAGTATACGTTGGTGTTACACCATTGGCTGTTGCATATATAGAAGATGCATTGGTTGTTGTTACATCAAAACCATTAGCATTGCCACCTGTGCCCGTTATTTGGGTACCAAATAAAGGTACCGGGTTTACATTAATTCCAACAACAGTATTCAAACCATTTTCCATCCAGTTAAACCTCATGCTGCCGGCTGTATTTACAGTTGGTGCCAGTAAGCGGTAGGCACGGCCTGTACCACCGGCACGCAGTTTTATCCAGCGCTCAACAGTTACACTGCCGGTAATGGTTCCGGTAGAATTACCAATTCTGCCGGTACCTGCTGCAGATGATTGAACAGTCAGGCCTCCGGTTCCAGTAATGGTTAACGTACTTCCGTTTACTCCTAAAGCTCCTCCCGGGTTAATAAATGTTTGATCGGTGGTAACATTAGCTGTAACGGTTACGGTATGCCCATTTCTTATATCTATTCTGTTTGAACTTACATCAGGTGTAAGCGTTGCAGGGCTCACAACAGCAGCAAAATTTGATGTAGAAGAACTCTCCCAGGTTGCAGGTGAATTCCAGTTACCTGAAGTAATAGTACGGAAAAAGTCAGTAGCAGATGATACGGCATTTAAATTCGAAAACCACATACCATAGCCATGTGTACCCACCAGTAGTTTATTATCGGATGGCCGCAAGGCAAGAGCGGAGACAACGGAATTTCCCATTTCAGAAGTTCCCTCTTGTACCCATGTGGGCGTACCTCCTGCCGGAAGGCCGGAAACACTAAATAAGCCAACCGATGTTCCTGCCAGATATTGAACACCTGCGGGAGTAATGGCTATAGATGAACTCCTGAACGAGGGCAAAGGAATATTACCTTCCACCGCTGTCCACGTAGGAGAAGCGCTATTTGCATTGCCGGTCCAGAATGCGCTGGCAACACCGTAGTTTGAAAAGGTAACCAATAAGGTATCATCGTTTCTTGGATTAACAGCAATACTGCTGATATTGCCTCCTGCGGGAAATGCACCGCCGCTTATATTAACCGGTGCTGTACCCGCAGCTACACCAGTTGGATCATCCAGACGATACAGTTGTCCATTATCTGTGCCCATGAATAAACTTGCGGTAGCTGCATTATAGGTACCCCTGGTAAGCCCGATGGAAGATATCTTATTACCTGCCCCAACGGCAGTACCAATTCCTGTCATTGCTGTCCAGGTACCCGGAGCTACCGTTGATGCGCTGGTTGTACGCCACAAATTATTATCATTAGCATAATATAAACGCTCCGTATTATCCTGATCCAGTTTAAACAAAGTATAAAATAAACCTGCGCCAGCACCTGTTGGTTTAATATTAGTACCAAAGCCCGAAGGATCAGCGTAATCCTTTCTGTTTATTCCACCATTCTGGAACCCCAGGTATTCAAAATCAGATGCCCCGGAAATACCTACAGATACACCATCTCCAGAGAACACATCTTCAAAATTACTTCCCGTACCACCCATATTCCTGGTTGTTCCATTATCCTGAGCACCGCCCAATACCCGTCCATTTCCTGTACGGGGGTCAAGGTCTACATAAACATATTGGTAACTGCGAAAGCCTGTGTTGATGGGTGTCCAAACAACAGTAGCTGCCAGATCATCAGTTGTACGCTGTATTCCTCCGTCATTTCCGCAAAGCATGGTGGTTAAAGTGCCGGGCTGAAATGCAAAAAAGTGTATGTCCGCATGAGAATTCAAATATTGTGCAGCTCCCGCAGTATTGGCATATCCGCCAATCCTGGTCCAGGTTGCCCCGGCATTGGTTGATCGGTAGGCATTGGTTCCGCCTATAAAAATGGTGGCAGCGGCATCTGGTTTAACTGCTATTACCAAATCGTAGCCACCCTGTATTGCAAAAGGATCGTTTCCATCGTTGCATCCCGGTTCATCAGGTAAAGTGGCAGAAAGATCTGCCCAGGCAGGCCCTGTCAGGTCGTATCGGAATAATTTTGCCTCAGGGGCAGCAACACCTGCGCAACTTGACACGGTACTTTTATCATATAATACATATACTGTGGATTCTAAACTTGGGGCAATTGCCAATACCACTCTCCCATAAGTTCCATTTGCATTCCAGGCAGCGGGAGTTCCGCCACCTGCTATCCGTGTCCACGAACCGGGAGCCCCGGTGGTAGAAGTCCATACACCATCTGAACCTGCAACATTACCACCTGCAAATGCTGCATAAAATCTGCCGGTACTGGTAACTGCGATATCAGTAAGCTGGTCAGTTGCTGAAAATGTTCCAGCCAAAACAACTCCCCAATTAGTACCACCGTCGGTAGAACGTAAAATTGTGGCTAAAGCGGCGATGTATATATTTCCGTTGGTAGGGTCAACAATCACTTTTGAAATAAGATCGGCCGGGTTGTCGAATGTTTCCAATATGCCAGTATTAGAGCCTGGAAGTCTTGCCCAGGTTTCCCCGTTATCTGTGGATTTATAGACTCCGTTACCTAAATAAGAAGCACCTACAGCACTGGCTGAATTACCAGTTGGTTCTCCAACGGTATAATACCAGGTATCCCGAAATCCGGGTCTTGGATCTTGCGCAATGCTTGTACAACTAAAATGGTCTCCGGTTGGGCTTTTTCGTACCCAGGTAGCACCATCATCTATTGATTTATAAACGCCCGAACTTATACCACCAGTAATTATTATCCGGTTGCTGGTTCCATTATACCTTGCATCATAAACAATAGACCGGGTGCGGCCCCCAAGGTTATTGGGCCCCTGGAAACTGTAGTTACCCACAACACTGGCAAAACCATTAGCCTGTTGCTGCCGTAAAACCTCTTTGGCCTGCGCCTTTTCGTTGTCGTAGCTCCCTTCCGGAATTTTGCCTGTCGTTGGGTTTTTGGTCATATTAAACTCATAAAGCAAAGCCCCTTCAAAGTCTTCCGAATTAGCACCTTCGCTTTTATTTTTTTCAATTTGCTCTTTCTCTTTTTTTATTTCAGTTTTTTTATGCCTGCTTTTAAACCATTTCTGGGCGCTGGACGGTAAAAATGACAAAAGGAAAAATAGCGTTGTTACAATAAAGAACAATTTTTTCATGCTGCTGGTTTTGGTTGAATGAATTGGGTTGTTTTGAGAGATTACCCCGATTTTATCAGGGCTAATTTAAGTTTTGGTAATATTTATAAATGATAAGAGTTAGCAGATTAATCGGGAATGTTGCAAGGGATATTGTGATTTCGATATTAATTTAATGTCGAAATTTGTAAACAATTTAGAATAAAAATTTTAAGATTCAAAAAGAAGTATAGAATTTACCCGTTTTTTATATTAAGAAATTGCTAACCCGCTGAATTGATTTTCTACATCTCGAATTATATAGGGGGAGCTGCTTTTTTTACTTTCTCTTAATTCAATTTAACGAACCTGTTTTATTCAACTCCAAAATTCTGCATTATCTGCCACTCACTATAAAATTTTTTACAGCAATCGTTTGCACCCGTCACCTATAACCTGGCAGACCATATTTTTGCTTTAATAGTGCTATTTTAGACTATTCTTTATTAGTAACAATTGCTTGCCATGAAAAAATATCTGATTGTTTTACTGTTTTTTACATCTATACATTCCTTTTCCCAATCTACCGATGCATGGAAAATAACCGCCGCTAATATTGATCCCAATAACTATTATGGCGTAACAGTTGCCAATGGTATGATTGGTATCGTATCGAGCCCCGAGCCTTTTAAAGTAAAAGATGTGGTGCTGGCAGGCGCTTACGACCTGTATGGCCGTGGACGGGTAAGCAATTTTTTAAAAAGCTTTAACCTGTTAAATGCTTACCTGGAAATTGATGGAAGAAGGATAGATGCAAAGAATGTTACCGGTATGAAGCAGGAACTGGATATGCAAAAGGCAAGCTTCACAACATCCTTTGATTTTGGCGATAAAGCTACTGTATCATACACCTATTATTCATTAAGACAATTGCCCTACACGGTATTGATGGATGTAAACATCACCGCAAAAAAAGATATTGCAATAACCGGCGCCAGTGTAATGGAAGCGCCCGACGCATTGAAAGATGTTCAGAATTATTACAACGAAATTGACAGGCCGCATGTGGTAGTGAGCCTGCTTTCATCTACCGCAAAAAGCCCTACGGGTAAACTGCAGATGTGTGCCAGCAATACTTTTTTATTCAGCGAGGCACATGGCAGCGAACCAAAAGTGATACATGAAATGTGGGATAACAATATGCACCTGATGAAGTTCATCCGTAAAATAAAAGCAGGAGAAACATACAGATATTCAATTGCAGGTTCCTCAATCACTTCGGCACATCACCCTGATCCGTTGAATGAAGCAGAACGTGCAACCATCTTTGCAAAATTGGAAGGAAGAGAAAGGCTGCTGCAATTTCATACCAATGCATGGAAAGAATTGTGGAAGAGTGATATTATTATTGAGGGTGATGCACAAAGCCAGCAGGATGTACACAGCATGTTGTATCATTTATATTCTTTTACAAGAGAAGGGACTGCTTTATCTCCCTCGCCTATGGGTCTTAGCGGACTTGGATATAACGGACATGTTTTTTGGGATACCGAATTGTGGATGTTCCCATCATTATTGGTCATGCATCCCGAAATTGCGAAAAGCATGATGGAATATCGTTTTCAGCGCCTGGATGCAGCAAAGAAAAATGCTTTTAGTAAAGGATATAAAGGAGCTATGTTTCCCTGGGAGAGTGCAGAGACCGGTGTAGAGGAAACTCCGGTGTGGGCATTGAGTGGGCCTTTTGAACATCATATAACAGCCTGCGTAGCTTTCGCCGCATGGAATTATTATTGCGTTACACAGGATAAACAATGGCTACGGGAAAAAGGCTGGCCCATATTAAGTGCAACCGCCGATTTTTGGGCAAGCCGTGTTGAACGCAATGGTCCGGGCCATTATGATATTAATAATGTAGTGGCTGCAGATGAGTGGGCCGAAAATGTAAACAACAATGCATTTACCAATGCAGCCGCAAAAAGTAATTTACAGAATGCTACCGAAGCTGCAAAAATTTTAGGCATTACGCCTGATGCCGATTGGATGAATGTAGCCAATAATATTCCGATATTAAAAATGCCTGCCCGGCCCGGCATGCCGGACGGGGAAGACGGTGTTACAAGAGAACATGAAACATACAAAGGCGAGGGCATAAAGCAGGCCGATGTTAATTTACTGTCTTATCCTTTAAAACAAATTACCGATCCGTTGCAAATAAAAAAAGACCTCGCTTTTTACGAAACCAGGATACCGGACGAAGGCACACCTGCCATGACACAGGCTATTTTCACTTTGCTGTATGCCCGCCTGGGCGATAGTGATAAAGCCTTTCATTGGTTTCAGGATGCTTACAGGCCCAATCTAAATCCACCATTCAGGGTGATTGCAGAAACAAAAAATGGCACAAATCCGTATTTTGCAACCGGTGCAGGTGGCGTTATTCAGAGTGTGCTGATGGGTTTTGGCGGGTTGGATATTACGCCGAATGGCCTCGTTCAAATAAAATCAGTTTTACCAAAACAATGGAAGAGCCTTACTATCACAGGTGTTGGAACTCAGAAAAAAACGTATATTGTAAAATAATTTTGAAGAAAGTAACTGCCATACTACTCCTGACGCTCATGTTGTTCAACATGGTTGGCTATAGGTTTGTATTTACTATGCTTGATCATATCGCATCCCAAAAACAAAATACCAGGTTAGATGCAGGCGATTATGATGAGGCAAGTCTGATAGAAATAGCTGTTCCGTTAAATATGCCTTACCAGCAACGTTTTACCGAGTTTGAAAGACAGTATGGCGAAATTACCGTGGGTGGGATTGTTTATACTTATGTAAAAATGAAGTTGGATGGTGATATACTGATCTTAAAATGTATTCCTGATTTTAACAGGCAACAAATAAAAAATTCTGAAAACAACCTGGCTAAAGCCAATAGCAGCCAGGATATGGATAACAACGGTAAAAAACATTATCCTTACTTCAGCAAAAATGTTATCAGTGATTACGATAATAAAAATCAATCTTTCAATTTATCAGCTAATACCCTTGTGATCAACACAAGTTACCCCGACCTTACCACTTCGGTTTGTGAGGCAACTATTGCACCCCCACATCAGCCTCCACGTTGTTAAAAGATCTTCCTGAATTTTTCTTTTTTAATTTTTATAAAATAAAAAAATGCGACTAGTACTTTTTACTATTGCAGCTGCCTGTATTTTATCGGCCTGCAATACCAAGCATGATTACAAACAGATCATGCATGATCCGATGTTGTTTTCAAACACGGTTCATAAACTGAACGAAGTGGTGATGGGTAATAACTTTAGCCCGATAGTGGCCTCCCGTAACTACGCCTACGCCAGCATTGCAGCTTACGAAGTGATGGCAGCAGGCAATACCGGTACCTATCAATCATTGTCAGGACAGCTTCATGGTTTAGCCAATGTTCCCAAAGCAGGAGCCGGTGAAAAAATTGATTTTGAATTTGCATCGTTGCTTGCTTTTATTAAACTGGGTGAAGCGGTGACTTTCCCGGAAGGCAGCATGACGGAATATATTGACAGCATTAAAAAGATGGCTGAAGATCATGGAATGCCCAAAGATGTTTTTAAAAGCAGTGTTGCTTTTGCAGATACGGTTTCGGCTGTAATACTTGCCTGGAGCAAGAAAGATAAATACCTGCAGTCAAGAACTTTTCCTAAATACACCGTAATTGATACACCCGGCAGGTGGATGCCAACACCACCTGCCTACACTTCGGCCATGGAGCCGCATTGGAATGTGATCAGACCATTTGTGCTTGACAGTGCATCGCAATTTACGCCGCCGCCTCCGCTTGCATTTAATGTTACTGACAAAAACAGTGCGTATTATAAACAGGTTATGCTGGTTAAAAATGCAGTGGATAGTTTGACTGATGAACAAAAACACATCGCCGAATTTTGGGATGATAATCCGTTTAAACTGAACGTTAGCGGGCACATCATGTTTGGTACTAAAAAGTTTTCGCCGCCTGGCCACTGGATGAGTATTGTAGGCATTGCAGCAAAAAAAGCAAACTACGATTTTGCCGCAACGGTGTATGCCTATGCCCTTACAGCCATCACACAGTTTGATGCTTTTATTCATTGCTGGGACGAAAAATTCAGAAGCAATTGTGTAAGGCCCGAAACGGTTATCAATAAATACTTCGACCAAAACTGGGTTCCATTTTTACAAACGCCGCCTTTCCCCGAATATACATGCGGCCACTCAACAGTATCATCTGCAAATGCCGAAGCACTAACTTATGTTTTTGGCGATAACTTTGCTTACACCGACAGCAGTGAAATGGAGTTTGGAATACCGAACAGATCTTTTACTTCTTTTAGAAATGCAGCGGAAGAAAATAACTGGGCAAGGTTTTACGGTGGAATACATTTTCATAATTCATGTATTGTAAGCACAGAATACGGAAAAAAAGTAGGAAATTTTATTTTACAACGGATCAAACTAAAAAAATAAATTAAAACCAAAACTACATGTGATGAAACAGTACTTTAAAAATATTTTTAGCAAAATCATCTTTTGCGCCCTGTTGCTGATAACAGTTCTATCAGCAAAAGCACAAACGGATATTGACGGGCTGATGATGGAAAAAAACTTTTTTTGCGTGGGCCCAACAGCCGGTTACAGTAGCTGGAAAAATTACTGGGAAGGCAACTTGAAGAGAGATAACCTGAACCTGGGCCGTGTATCAACCACCAATTTTACGCTGATGGGCAATTATGGTATTACCAGCAAACTGAATGTACTCTTTGGCTTGCCTTATGTAAAAACAAAAGCAAGTGCAGGTAACATGGCGGGGCAAAAAGGCCTGCAAGATCTGTCGCTGCTGGTAAAATGGGTAGCTTACCAAAAACATATTGGCAAGGCCGATTTTAAAACATTTTTAATAGCAGGATATTCAACGCCCCTTTCAAATTACACGGCCGATTTTTTACCCTTGTCAATAGGCCTGCACAGTAAAAATGCAACACTCCGTGTAATGGCCGATTATCAGCGTAATCATTTGTTTGCAACTGCCTCTTATACCTACATTGCCCGCAGTAATGTAACCATTGACCGGTACACTTATTACACTACCGAAATGCATTACAGCAACGAAGTAAAAATGCCCGATGCATCGCAATTCAATTTCAGGGCCGGCTACCGGAGCGAAACCTGGGTTGCCGAAGCTGTATTTAATCAATGGACAACCCTGGGCGATTTTGATATACCACGCAATGGAATGCCCTTTGTGAGCAATAAAATGAATGCAAGCAGCATTGGTATAAATCTGAAGTACGAAACACCGGTTGACGGACTTTCTATCTTGGCCAATGGCAGCACAACCGTTGCTGGGAGAAATGTAGGGCAGGCTACCGGTTTTAATGCCGGCGTATTTTACATTTTCGACTTCAGCAAAAAAAAGAAAAAAGAAAAAAAATCTGATAATAAAACTCAAAATAAATAATCATGAAAAAGATATTTTTAACAATGATAGTAATGGGCCTTATCGTAGGTTCCGTTGTTTTCAATTCCTGTTCAAAAAGTATTGATGAGGCCAACTCGCATTACCCCATGATAAACCCAACACGTGTTGATGCCAATGCCGGCACATGGAAACCGATCTTGTTATCGGCAGCCAATGAGTTTGCGGTTGCTACACCCATCGCAACAACATCGCCTGAT
>JBKJLT010000068.1:0-11154 GCA_046596765.1 Ferruginibacter sp.
TAAAATTTGCTTCGGGGTTAGATACAATACCTTATACTATGGAGCGCCTTTCTTCTTTAAGTGATATTACGAGAAGGATAGAGTTGGAGGTGGATGACCTGCCTGCCGGACAGGCAGATTTTCCATCGGAAGAAGAAATAAAACAGCCTGAAGTATTGAGCATTTTACACCAAAATAAGGAGCTGGAATTATCTGCCTAATAATTAAGCGTAAAATTTTGTGTGCCGAACTGAATGATATTTGTTGAATCTGTTTGAGAAGACAGTATTGATCTATTCCGGATTATATCTTTAATAAAATATACTTTCTGATGTCTGAATGGTAAAGTGTTAAGATTGTGACTATAGGCGGCTTGTAGATTAAATAGCTTATCTGCGGCATCTGCTTTATCCATATACAGTACTCTATAACCTATCCATGGCCCTCCGGAAGAAAGGCCGTCGCCATATACCTGAACCTTAATAGAATCTGATGGTAAGTAAGTACCTGTTTTATGCACAGTTACATTAACAAAAGAAGGACGGGCAAGATAAATGGTATCCGTCTTATTTATATAGAATATACCATAAACTTCTGTCTGACTGATATAGTTGGTTTTCCTGGCAATAAGAAATTGATAAATATCATCCATCCTAAACCTGAATGAAACCCTGCCGTTAGCATCTGTTATAGCACTATCTGTTGGGGGACAAGTGGGGCCACAATTAGTAATTGTGTATACTTTTGCCCCAGCAATTGGTAGTTGACTATCATAATCAAGAACCAGCCCGTATATAGTATAATATTCTTCTTCATTAGATGTTTTATTACAAGCAAATAAAATACAGCTAAGTATGAGTATAGTTATCAATTGTTTCATAAAAAGACTGTTTAGTAATACAAATATTAGAAAATTTTTCAGAAGTAAAAAATGAAGGTAATAAGGTGGGCTTTAATTGGTTCTGATTTTTATTTGAGTTGTAACAAAAAAATACTGGCTGGCAGATTGAAGCAGTAATAAATTACGCCAATAACCTGCCTGTCAGTATTGATAGTTTTCAATAACAGGTATTATTTTTTGCTAATAACTCCGCAACCGATACGTGAGCCTGAATTGCCCGTGGGTTGAGTGTTAAAATCATCGGCACCATTATGTACAATAACAGATCTATTTAAAATGTTTGTTTTTTCATCCCCACCGAGGCTCCACAGGTCTGTTTCAAGTTCCAGCATTCCTTTGCCGGTAGCATCTAAACTTACATTACCAATATCGCCCCTGTGAAAACTGGTGCTGCCCCATTTGCCGTGTTGCTGGTTGGTGGGGTTCCAGTGGCCGTGCGCCATTTTACCCATATCGCCGCAGTCGCCCATTTCGTGTAAATGAACAGCCAGGCTCTTATTTGCCATTTTTAAGCAGGTAATGTTTAACACCAGTTTTACTTTCCCGTTCTGTTGCATAAATTCCGCACTGCCGGTAAGTGTGGTATCGGGTTGGGTGCCAGATATGGTTGCCATGGCTACAGCCGCTTCAGACATTTTTACGTCTGTATTTTCTGTGGTGCTGGTAGTTTCTGCTTTCTTTTCGCCGTTGTTACAGGCCGTAAAAATTAATACAGACAGCAAGCTTCCAAGGCTGATGAGTTGTTTAAGATTTTGCATTGTTTTGTAATTTTTATTGTTGAGATAATTACAGTGTACAAAAACAATGCCCTTAAAATGTGAGCGTCTATTTGTAGGAATTTTCTCGGGTGAAGAAAATAAAATTGGCTAGTAGTATTTACTCTTTGTAATATCTTTTTTGCAAGGATAAATACTTAGTAGCACCATGTGGCTATTTTCAATAGTAAAGAAAAGTACATTCTTTCTGTTTAACTAAATTAATTGAATATTGGGTTGAGAGATAAACCTGGGTTCATAAGGCATTGCAGCAATACGTTCTAATTTCTTCATTATCCGTTCAGCAAATTTTTCTGCCGAATAATCAGACCAGTTTTCTTTTAGATAATGTATGATAGAGTAAAAATCTTTATCGGCTTCGGCAGTCCATATTATTTGGTAAGCCATTGTTGCACTTTTTGTTTCATCTCTTCATGAGTAATGCAGTTGCCGCTTTTGTAATCATCAAAAGCCTTACTTATTTTTTGTTGTAACTCGGCTGGAAGTTCTGCGGTATTTATATTGTTGATAGTGGTTTCGGGGTGCAGCACATCGTACACTTCATCAATTAACCCGCTGTCTTCTGTATGAGCAAGCAATTCCAGGACTTCGGCCTTTTTTTCTTTAGTGTTCATGATTAAAGCTTTTATTAAAATTACTAAAAAATAAACATGGTTTTTAGCTGAGTTGCCTTTTTAACCAGGCACAATTCTACCTTATTATCATCACTGATCCCTGTTCTTCTCTTTTATTCCCTTTAAAAGTAAAACTTGCAGCCCACACATAACTGCCACTGAGTTGTTTGCCTTTGTACGAGCCATCCCATCTTTTTACAGGGTCACGGGTGTAAAAAATAAGCTCGCCAAAGCGGTTGTAAACCAGCAACAGGTAATTGTTGATAGCTGCAACATTACCAAATGCGCCAAAGTCGGGATTTATTAAATCGCCATTGGGTGTAAATGCATTGGGGAAGTAAACATCGCCGCAATTGCCGCTCGGCGGTTCGGTAATTTGTACCGATGTAGATACAATACAACCGCCGCTATTATCGGTTGCAGTAACGGTATAATTGCCTGCGGCAAGATTTGTTGCCGTGGCACCGGTTTGCACGGGCACTGTGTTCCAGCTATAAGTAAAGGGTGGGTTGCCGCCGGTTGCCAGGGCGGTTGCGCTGCCATCTTTATCGCCAAAGCAGGTAGCATCTTTTTTATTAATGATGCTGATAGTCGGTGTTGGTGACGTTGCTATAACAACGGCAATATTATCAATACAACCATTGTTGTCGGTAACAGTAACGGTATAATTTCCTGGGCTTAATCCGCTTGCTGTTGGGCCATTACCGCCTGATGGAGCCCATGCGTAAGTATAAGGAGCGGTACCTCCGCTTTCATTAATGGTTGCAGTTCCGGTTGCCAAGCCGCATCCCGGCTGTATAATATTTACAGTATGTGCCAATGCGGTTGGCGATGTAATAATTGCAGTTGCAGTTGTAGTGCAACTATTAATTGCATTCACGGTAACGGTATAAGTTCCCGCGGCAAGTGCGGTTGCGGTTTGCGTTGTTTGTGGCGGCACTGTGTTCCAACTATAAAAAAATGGTGCTGCCATAACGGGAATTACATTAACTGTTGCTGAGCCGTTGTTATCGCCGGCACAATTATTATTTGAAACTACCGAAGTGGCAAGGCCAAGAATATTTATTGTTTGTGGAGGCGAGGTTGATGGAGCATTATCGGGACCGGTTGCCATTAGTGTAACTGAATAACTGCCCGGGCCAGAAAATATATGGGTTGGGTTTGTTAGTGTAGATGTGTTATTTGCCCCGGATGCAAGATCGCCAAAATCCCAGTTGCTGGCGGGGCAAAGGTCTGATGTATTATTGAATACAACCGTTGTACTGTTGGTGCAGGAGTAAGTAAACGATGCGTTGTTTGGCGGTGCCTCGCCAATTATAATATCATCTATTGCAAAGCCATCGTAATTGTTGCAGATATTTCCGGCACCAAAGGCAAAACGAAAAATAACGTTTGGCATGCCAGCAAGGTAAGGCATGGTATGTTTTGCATTTACCCAGCGGGCGCTTCCGCCACCTCCCTGGCATCCACCAGCAGTTGGCAATATGGTTCCCGACCAGCCATCTCCTAACCCATTAATAGGATTAAAATTAAACCAGTTTTCGTTTAAACAATTAATTGGGTCGGATATGGTTCCTACATTGGTCCAGCTTACCCCCAAATTTGTTGAGTACTGAAGATTGGCGCCATCAAAGCGCCGCTCGGTTTCCCAAAAAACAGCAAATGAAATGTAGGGATATTGTAATCCGCTAAAATCAAAACATGGGCTTTGCAGCCAGGATGCTTCGTTGTTTGTGTAAGCACCGGGGGTTAGTCCGCCGGTAATCCAGCATTTTGTACCAGTAGCTGCACCGGTAATAATTGTTTTTGCCGGTGCTCCCCATGCCCAGGAAGTACCTGATCCACCAGTTGCCCATCCACCATTTGTTGCTTCAAAGCCTTCGGTGTAAGGAAAAATATTTATTGGGGTGGCGCATTGTGCGTTGGTTTGCTGTTGCATAAAACATGCACATACAAGTAAAATGATAATAACAACATTTCTATTTACAAACAATCGCACATGTATTAATTGACCTGCAAAAGTACATAATTGCAATCTAAGCTCATACGTAAAACATTTTCTTTTCTGTCTTTCCGTGCTTCAGTGGCAAACACATTTTGCCAAAGGCAAAATCTTTCTTCCAATAGATAAATTATTCTTCGTTACGCTTCACAATCAAGTACCAGTTATTTTCCAGCGGTAAATATCCATACTCATAACAATAAAAATAAGTGTTGCCATTTTTTGTGCTGTATTGATGAGTATGGTATTTAAATTGGAACCCCAATTGCAGCAGTTTATCCTGATTGGCTTTTGCGGTTAGTTCTCCTTCGGGGAGAAGGCTTTCCAGTATGCGCCTGTTTTTTCCCAGTGCATTATTTACGTTGCGTATGTAGTTGTTTGATGCACTTTTAAGATCATTATTGTAGGCAGCACGGCAATAATCATCACAAAATTTTTTATCGCTGCGCCCTTTTACGGGCTTTTTACAAAACAGGCAGGTTTTAATTTTTTTTTCTTGTAACATATTGCAGATAAGGGTTTTGATGTGCTAAATGTACCAAACATTTCCGATACAACCGTTTACATACGGTTATAAAGGTAAGTAAAAGGATAATCTCCGGCTACCGCTTTTACCCAACCCCATCTTTGCATTGTCAATCGGATATGGCAAAACCAAAAACGGTTGATTGAAATAAATTAATTTTTAAACAATTGTCCGCCTTCGCCAAGGCTACGGCGGTCAAGCAAAACTAAAAACATGTACGCATTAAAAAACAAAGTTCAACTGATTGGCAACCTGGGCAACGCACCAGAAGTAAAAACAACCGAAAGTGGTAAAAAGCTGGCCCGTTTCAGTGTAGCTACTAACGAAAGTTACCGCAACGCCAATGGCGAAAAAGTAACCGAAACCACCTGGCACAATTTAGTAGCCTGGGGTAAAGTAGCAGAAATTGCCGAAAAGTATTTAACCAAAGGCAAGGAAGTTGCTGTTGAAGGCAAACTCATTAACCGCAGCTATACCGACAAGGATGGTAACAAAAAATATGTTACCGAGGTAGAGGTAAATGAGATTTTGATGTTTGGGGGAGATAAGCCTACGGCATAGGTTTTTGGCCACGGATTGCACAGATTAGCACGGATGAAATACAAAAAAACATCTGTGTTAATCCGTGTACTGAGCCTGTCGAAGTATCCGTGGCTCATTTTTTTTATCATACTTTTAAAATCATTTTATGCCAGTTTTAATACATGAAGATATCAGCTATAAAATTATTGGAGTCTGTATGAAAGTGCATAGCTTTTTAGGGCATGGTTTTCTTGAGGTTGTTTATAAAGATGCCATGCAAATTGAATTTGCAAAAGAAGAAATTGATTTTACAAGAGAAAAAGAATTTGATATCAATTACAAAGGAATAATTTTACCACATAAGTTTTATGCTGATTTTTTTGTTATTGATAACGTTATTGTTGAAGTTAAAGCAACAAATGATGGAATATCAAATGACTTTATTGCACAAACATTAAACTACTTAAAAGTATCAGGAAGTTGTTTAGGATTGATAATTAACTTTGGTAAATCGAGCCTTGAATATAAAAGACTGATATTTTAATTTTGCTTTTGTATTTCATCCGTGCTAATCTGTGTAATCCGTGGCAAAACCAAATAAGCCGCAGGCTTAATTCTTAAAATTTAAAAAGTAATATTGTGGCAACCATAGAACGCAACGAAATATTCGATCTGGCCTACCGTTTTGTTACGGAGACAAACGAAAATATTTTTTTAACCGGAAAAGCTGGTACAGGCAAAACTACTTTCTTGAAATTCCTGAAAGATAACTCCACCAAAAATATTGTTGTGGCGGCGCCAACAGGTGTGGCAGCAATAAATGCCGGTGGTGTTACACTGCATAGTTTATTTCAGCTTCCTTTTCACCCTTTTCTGCCCACAAAAAATAATAAAGAAGAATTACTTGCCAAGATCAGGCAGAACAAACAACGGCAACAGCTTCTTCGTAAAATGGAGTTGCTGGTAATTGATGAAATAAGTATGGTGCGCTGTGATGTGATAGATGCCATTGATACTATTTTAAGACATACCCGGAGAAACTATCATTTGCCGTTTGGCGGTGTACAATTATTGTGCATTGGCGATTTGCACCAGTTGCCTCCCGTTGCACAAAACCAGGAGTGGAGTATTTTAAATGAATATTACGAGTCGCCATTTTTTTTTGATAGTCTTGCTATAAAAGAACAATTGCCATTATTAATTGAGCTTGATAAAATTTACCGTCAAAAGGAAGATAGTTTTGTTAGGCTTTTAAACAAGGTTCGCAATAATCAAATGGGTGCAGATGATTTTGAAGATCTCCATTTAAGATTTGATCCAACCTTCAGGCCCGACAGAGATGAAAAATATATTACACTCACATCGCACAACCGCCAGGCCGATCAAATTAATCAACAGGAATTATACAAATTAAATACCGCAAGCTTTAATTACAAAGCAATGGTTGAAGATGATTTTCCAGAAAATATGTACCCGGTAGAATTTGAGCTGAGTTTAAAAGAGGGTGCACAGGTAATGTTTTTAAAGAATGATCTGATTCAAAGAAGATATTACAATGGTAAGATTGGTATGATAAAAGAACTTACAAAAGATAAAATAATTGTGGATTGTGATGGCACCGAAATTGAAGTTGGAAAAGAAACCTGGGAAAACAGCCGCTACAGTCTTAATCGTGCAGATGGAAAACTGGAGCAGGAAACGCTTGGCACTTTTACACAGTATCCACTGAGGCTTGCCTGGGCAATAACCATACATAAAAGCCAGGGACTTACTTTTGAAAAAGTGATGATAGATGCAGGAGCAGCCTTCAGCAGCGGACAGGTGTATGTGGCTCTCAGCCGCTGCACCAGTCTGGCGGGTATCGTTTTACTTAGTAAGATTGCTCCTGCGGCCATACATAGCAACGAAAATGTAATTAAAGGCCAGCAAACACTTGCTTATAAAGGTTCGTTACCCGATCGGTTTGCTGGTGCAAGGCAATTGTTTACGCAACAACTGCTGGAAGAAATTTTTTCATTTAATGAGGTAGTTTCTTCAATTGAGCAATTGGCATTTCAAATACAACAGCACCAGAATAGGTTAAATAGGGAATCGAAAACCTGGGTAGAAAACTTCAGGCTTCATCTTGCTGCAGATAAAGAAGTCGGTTTAAAATTCATCGGCCATATTTCTTTTTTAATGAAAGAAGAAGCGGTGATTGAGAATAATGCGGGCCTTCAAAAACGCATTTCAGATGCTGCCAATCATTTTGTTCCAAAACTTGAAAATTATATCCGGGAGTTAAAAGCGCACCCAATAAATACAGAACATAAAGAAGCCTCCACACCTGTAAATGAAAAATTAAATGAGTTGGCTCTGGCCTTATACAACAGTAACTTTTATTTGCAATATTGTAAGCAGCCGTTTTCTGTAACGGGTTTTTTGCAGCATAAATTAAAGTATGTGGTGCAAAAAACAAATCTCACCTGCTACGCCAGCGGCAAAACAGAGGTTTATACCGATGTTGTCAATACAGAATTATACAATACATTAAAACGCTGGAGAGATATTATGGTGAGCGAAGAAAATGTGGCAATTTATATGGTTGCCAACCAGGCTACGCTTAAAGAAATTGCAACCTATCTTCCTTTAACAAAAAAAGACCTGTTGCAGATCACTGGTTTTGGAAAAGCCAAAGTTGATAAATACGGTGATGATATAATTGAAGCGGTACAGGAGTATTGTACACGAAAGGGTATTGAAACAAATATGGCAACATTGCCATCAAAAGCATCCAAAGAAAAAGCGCTGCGTGAAAAAAATGCGGTTGCTAAAACAGATACCAAAACCATTTCTTTCAATTTATTTAAAGAGGGCAAAAATATTGCGGCTATTGCTGTAGAAAGAAACCTCACGGTTGGTTCCATCGAAACACATTTAATACCTTTTATTCTGGATGGAGAAATTGATATAAACGATGTGGTATCAGCCCAAAAACAGCAATTAATTTTAAATGCGGCAGCCATACATGGAGTACTAAGCCATAAAACGCTTATTGATAATTTACCTGCTGATTTTACTTATGGCGAAATAAAAATGGTATTGGCGGCGCAAAAACCATAACAAAAAATGAAAATGACCGACGAACAGATTGACATTATAAACTCTACCGGCGATATAAAAATAAATGCCGTTGCAGGTTCGGGCAAAACCACAACAGTTATTGAATATGCCAGAACAAGGCCTGCGGGATCTAAAATTTTATACCTCGCTTTTAATAAATCGGTTAAGCTGGAAGCCATAAAAAAGTTTAAGCTAAAAGGGTTAAATAATGTAACTGTTGAAACCGCCCATTCGCTTGCATATAAAAATATAGTTTTCAGGCATCAGTATAAAGTTAGGGCGCTTGGTTATAAAACGCACGAACTTGCGGAATTACTCGGCCTGCAAGGCAATGGAGAAAAACATCACGAGTATGTAATTGCAAACCACATCAATAAATTTATAACGCTTTTTTGCAATAGCGATAAACTGAAGGTTCAGGATATTAATTACCTGGAAACCGTTGGCGATGCCAAGGCTAAAATTTTTGTAAAAACATTTTATCATTTTATAGAAACAAACACCAGGTATTTACTTGCAAAAATGGATAAAGGCGAAATTGAAATTACGCATGATTTCTATCTTAAAAAGTTTCAGTTGCAAAGCCCGGTTTTGGCTTTTGATTATATTTTATTTGATGAAGGCCAGGATGCATCTGCTGCCATGCTGGATATTTTTTTAAAGCAACCGGCGATAAAAGTAATTGTGGGAGATACGCATCAGCAAATTTACAGTTGGCGCTTTGCTGTAAACTCTCTGGAGAAAACAAACTTTAAAACTTTTAATCTAAGCCACAGTTTTAGGTTTGGGGCAAACATTGCAAAGCTGGCCACAGAAGTGCTTTTTTGGAAAGATATAATTAAGCCAACAAACCCAATACCTATTAAAGGCGATAGCACAGGCGATGAAAATAATACCAAAGCGGTAATTGGCCGCACCAATCTTGGCCTGCTTTTAAAAGCGATTGATTACGTAACCGAAAAGAAAAATATTAAGCATATTTATTTTGAAGGCAACATAAACTCTTACACATATGCTGATGAAGGTGCTTCGTTGTATGATGTGCTGAACCTGCACAATAACAAACGCAATCTTATAAAAGATGCTTTAATAAAATCAATGGCATCGGTAAAAGATCTGGAAGAGTATATAGAAAAAACAGAAGATGCCCAGTTAAGCCTGATGGTTGAAATTGTAAAGAAATATGGAAATGATATTTACGACATTATAAAAACATTAAAAGAAAAACATGTTGAGCATGATGATAAAGAAAAAGCAGAAATTGTTTTTTCCACCGTTCACCGCTGTAAGGGAATGGAATATGATTCGGTGCATTTGGTAAACGATTTTATTACCGAAGACAAAGTAAAACGGCTGGTTAACGATTTTGAAAATGATGAAAAGAAAATAAACAATCTTAATGAAGAGATAAACTTATTGTACGTGGCAGTTACCCGTACCAAAAATAAACTACATATTCCCGAAGAACTATTACCCACTGATTTTCCAAAACTTCCCGGCATAAGCATTATTAAAAAAGAGGAACCAAAAGAGATAAAACCTGTTGCAACTGAATTTGCCAAAACAAAATCAACTTATTCAAAATATACCGGTACATCAGGTAAAACTTATTCTATAGAATTAATAAGAACAAAACATGGCGAAGCTTACAAACCCTGGACTCCTGCTCAGGATGAAAAGCTTACAGAAATGTTCAATAACAATAATTCCGATTCGGAAATAATAAAACATTTTGGAAGAAATGCAGGAGCGATAAGAGGAAGGTTGAGAAAGCTGGGATTGAAGTGAAGATTTTCCCGCAGATTTCGCAAATTCCGCAGAAGAACGGTTTTTAAATCTGCGGAGCATTCTTTTTAAAATTATCGCCCCATAAAAACCATTAATATCTGCACATCACTCGGGTTTACACCAGAAATTCGGGATGCCTGTCCTAAAGTATGTGGTTTAATTTTTGTAAATTTCTGCCGAGCCTCATTACTAAGCGAAACTAATTTTTCGTAATTAAAATTATCAGGAATAATTAAATCTTCCAGTTGGCTCATTTTAGATACCAGTTCTTTTTCCTTTTCAATATAAGTATCGTATTTAACCTGTATCTCAGCCTGCTCCAGTGATTCATTGTCAAAGTCTGCAAAAGTTTCTTTTAATTTTGGAATATGATTTATCATTTCCTTAAGTCCAACCATTGGCCTGAGTAATACCTGTACGGCCTTCTGCTTGTTTAATAACGCAGATGATTGCACGCTTTCTAAAAAAACCGCAGTTTCTTCCGGGTCAAGACTTATGGCAGTTAAAAGTTCTTTTACTTTTTTTACATTTTCAATCTTGGCTTTTACTTTATCAATTCGCTCCTGCGAAGCCAATCCAAGGCGATAACTTTTTTCTGTGAGGCGAATGTCTGCATTATCCTGGCGCAATAATGTTCTAAATTCGGCACGACTGGTAAACATGCGGTAAGGTTCGTCGGTGCCCTTATTAATCAAGTCATCTATCAATACGCCAATATAAGCTTCACTTCTTTTTAAAATTACCGCTTCCAACTCCTTGGTTTTTTGATGAGCATTGATACCAGCCATCAAGCCTTGGCAGGCCGCTTCCTCATAACCGGTAGTTCCATTAATTTGCCCCGCAAAAAACAGGTTATCAATTAATTTGGTTTCTAAGCTGAATTTTAGTTGGGTTGGCGGAAAGAAATCATACTCAATTGCATATCCCGGCCTGAACATTTTACA
>JBKJLT010000075.1:0-11763 GCA_046596765.1 Ferruginibacter sp.
AAACCCAAGGGATGTTTGTGCCAAGTATAATGTAAATTTTTCAGATCAATCAAGCGGAAACATAACACGGTGGTTGTGGAGTTTTGGAGATGGCGGCACATCAACCGATCAAAATCCATCTCATCATTATCAAGACACAGGTTTGTTTACCATACGATTAATTGTATGGAATAATAATTGTGCTGATACATTGATACTTTCAGATTATGTACATATCAGTCCCCCAATTGCAAGATTTGCCCCGAGTTTTGATTGTGCTGCACCCCGAACAATCACCTTTACAGATAACTCATTAGGGCCTAACGAATGGCATTGGGATTTTGGAGATGGAACTACATCCACAACACAAAACAATATTCATACTTATGCCAGTGTTGGCACTTATACCATAAAATTATTGGTTATAAACTACGCCACTGGTTGCGATGACAGTACCACACGAACCATCAGGATTGTGGATGAAGTTGCCAATTTTAATGCAACCGATACCGTGCTATGCCGCAATATATCTACCACTTTTAATGCCATTGGAAATACAACCGGTACGATTGCAAATTATGCCTGGAGTTTTGGCGACGGACAAACCGGTACTGGTGCAACAGTTGCTCACACTTACATTAATGCAGGTTTATTTACAGTAAGATTAATTATCACCGATATTTCCGGTTGTAAAGACACGCTTACAAAAATTCAATACATACGTATTGATGGCCCCATTGCTGCATTCAGTATTCCCAATGGCGGAAGCTGCTCGAACAACAGTTTTACTTTTGTTGACAATTCAACCGATGATGGCCTTCACCCAATTACAACATGGGTATGGAATTTTGGTGATGGAACAACACAGAGTTATAGTGCACCGCCCTTTACACATTTTTATACAACATCAGGTTCTTACAATGTTACTTTAAAAACAATTGATGCTATTGGCTGCAGCGACAGCACAACAACCACACACACAATCATCATATCGCATCCGGTGGCTGCTTTCACGCAATCAGATACCATTGTTTGCCCAATGATTGATATCACGTTTACCAATTCCTCAACCGGTCCTGCGCTTACTTATTTGTGGAATTTTGGAGATGGCATTACTGATACTGCAACAAGCCCCATACATAGTTATACAACAGAAGGGAATTACACCGTAAGGTTATTTATTACAGACCAGTATGGTTGCCGGGATTCTGTAAACCAGGTTATTCATGTAGCACCGCCACATGCCAGTTTTACGGTTTCAGATACATTAAGTACATGCCCGCCATTGATAGCAAATTTTACCAACACATCGGTAAATGGTATAGATGCCACCTGGGATTTTGGCGACGGCAGTACATCATCTTCAGCTAACCCTATTCATATTTACAATACTCCCGGTACTTATTTTGCAAAATTATTTGTAAACGGGCCAGGCAATAATTGTTTAGATTCTTTTGTACAAAAGATAGTTGTGAGAGGTCCCATCGGTACTTTCACCTACAGTCCTTTAAACGGTTGCAGTCCGCTTACAGTAAACTTTACAGCCGTATCGCCCAATCACCCTACTTATCTATGGGATTTTAACGACGGTTCAATTATAACCACACCCGATTCGCTGATATCTTATACATACACAGTGCCGGGTGCTTACTTGCCCAAAATGATTTTATCGGATGGCAACGGATGCCTGGTTCCCATTGAAGGTGTTGATACCATTAACGTTTATGGCGTAAAAACCAATTTTGGATTTGACGGGATGCCCCGCTGCGACGTGGGCACAATACAGTTTTCTGACTCTTCAATCATTAATGATATTTCTTCAACTTATGCCTGGAATTTTGGAGATGGCGGAACATCCGCTTTACAAAACCCATCGCATTTTTATGCTGCCGCAGGCCAGTACTTTCCACAATTGATTGTGGTAACCAACCGTGGCTGTAGAGATACTGCAACATTACCGGTACCTGTAAAAATTGTTGCATCGCCGCAGGCCGATTTTGGCAATGCAGCCAATGGCTGTACACCGCTTACAGCACGCTTCAGCGCATTTTTAACTGTGGCCGATACATCTGCAATAAGCTGGAATTGGCTGCTGGGAAATGGAAATACATCGACCCTGCAAACCACGCCTGCGCAAACTTATACAACTGCACAGGTGTACAATGTAAAACTGATAGCTACAAACAGCAGCGGTTGTAAAGACACGGTAAATAAAAGTTTTGAAGTGTATGCAAAACCAGTAATAGATGCCGGCCCTAATGTACAGATCTGTAAAGGCACGCCTGCGCAACTGAATCCAAATGGCGGTGCTACTTATGTTTGGAGCCCATCAATTGGTTTAAATTGCACCAACTGTACCAGCCCTATGGCATCTCCAAACTTCAACCAAAAATATCTGGTAACCGGTTCATCCATTTATGGCTGCAGTAATGTTGATTCGGTGAACGTAACCGTAATACAGCCATTTATAATGGACAATAAAAGAGACGATACTATTTGCATTGGCAGCTCGGTAAGATTATTTGCTTCGGGTGCCAACAGTTATGAGTGGTCACCTTCGGCAGGTTTAAATAATATTACATCTTCATTACCGCTTGCAAGCCCCAAAACAACCACCAGGTACCGGGTAATTGGCAGCGATGCTTATGGATGTTTTAAGGATACGGGATATACTACCATCAAAGTTTACCCCATACCGCAGGTAGATGCGGGTAAAGATTTTACTATGAAAAATGGTGCAGCACCCATAACCATAACGCCAACCATTAGCCCGGATGTTACCAATACGTATTGGCTAACAGCACCAGGCTTATTGTACAGCAATTCACCATCGGTTACTGTACAACCAAAAGCCACTACAGAATATACAGTAGAAGTAAGAAACCCCGGAGGTTGTAAAACATCTGATAAGGTAACTGTGTATGTGCTTTGCGATGGTGCCAATATTTTTATTCCAAACACTTTTTCGCCTAACGGCAGCGGCGCAAATGATATTTTTTATCCAAGAGGATCAGGCTTATTTACCATTAAGCTGCTGCGCATTTTTAACCGCTGGGGCGAAGTTGTTTTTGAGAAAGTGAATTTTTCAGCAAACGATCCATCGGCAGGCTGGGATGGCACTGTAAAAGGAAAAAAAGTAAACAGCGATGTATTTGTTTATACAGCAGAAGTGCTTTGCGAAAATAATACTTCAATTATTTTAAATGGAAATATTGCATTGTTGAGATAAGAAAAGATAACCCTAAAGTTCTGAGAAAGAAATAATTTTAATTCATACCACATGAAAACACTTTTAAAACACCACATTTTGCAAACAGCACTCCTGATGCTGTTATGCATAGCTTCTGCTAAAGCGCAGGACATACATTTCTCACAATTTTTTCAAACCCCTTTATTGAGAAACCCCTCGCTGGCGGGTATTTTTAAAGGAGATACACGGGCACAAATGGTTTACCGCACCCAATGGAATAATATTACTGATGCTTACCGTACCGGTTCTTTTAATATTGAATTTAAAAAACCAATTGGCAGGGGCGATGATTTTTTAACAATCGGCGGGCAGGTTATGTATGATAAAGCCGGAACAATTGCACTCACATCAACCCATTTATTACCCGTATTGAACTACCAGAAATCGTTAAGTACAGATAGAAATATGTACCTGTCGCTTGGCTTTATGGGCGGGCTTGTACAAAGGAGAATTGACCAAAGCAAAATGACCACCAACAGCCAGTACAATGGATATGCATACGATGCCAGTCTTGGCAATGGCGAAAATTTCAGCAAAACTTCTTACTCGTACCTGGATGCCAGCGTAGGTATGAGTTTTAATACACAGATCGGTGAAAATGAAAACAATAATATTTATGCAGGGCTGGCCTATCATCACTTCAACAAATCAAATAAAATTTCTTTTTACGGAAATATAGACCTAGAAATGAAACCCAAATGGGTTGGCTCGCTGGGCATACGAATGAATGTGAGTGAGGAATCGTATTTTACTTTATACGGCGATTACAGTAAACAGGATAGCTACCAGGAAAGCGTTGCAGGCTTCCTTTACAGTTACCGGCTAGGAGACCCCGAAGACCCCCGGTATGTATTACACGTTGGTAGTATGTTGCGATTAAAAGATGCATTGATACCGGTTGTAAAACTTGATATTGGACGTATGGCTGTCTCCTGTAGTTATGATGTAAATACTTCTCAATTAAGAAATGCAAGTTATGGCCGCGGCGGATTTGAACTTTCATTAGGCTATCAAAATTTCAATAACAAAGACAACAGTACAAGAGATGCCGTAAGATGCCCTAAATTCTAAAATTATCATTCAGCATTTATTAAATAGAAATGTCCGGGATCAGGCTATTTACATTTTCGATTTATATACACTTTCCTTACAAGTGATTATGCAGCTAATACTGATTTAACTTTGTATTCAGTGCTTGTGGAAGCTACAAACCGATAAGAGTCTGAAGGTCAGTCCGTACAAGGAATAAGATATATTTCATTTGATTGAAATAACTGTGTTTACATGTTATTTCCTTACAAATTGCTTCCTCCTCCCAATCCCTTTCTACTTCTGGTTTGTATTTGTCAACGGATCGTCTAAGTCTTAAATTTATGTATAATTCCAATCCGCATTGATTTGAATATTCTTTAATTTTTCTTTTTGCGGCTTATTTCTCCGATAATATTTATAAATTCAATATCCCAGGAGTGTTTATTTAATTAACTATACTACCAATAAATTTTAATGATTTTTACCGGATTTTATTTTGATCCCGTTGGCGGCTTGCCACCTTCCGGAACAAAAATAAGCGCTGCAGAATTCATACAATAACGTTTTCCAGTTGGATCAGGGCCATCATCAAATAAATGTCCAAGATGCGATCCACTTTTACTGTCAACTACTTCACCCCTAACCATTCCGTCGCTGTTATCCTGTACAATTTTTACCGCATCCTTACTAATAACTTCATAAAAACTGGGCCAACCCGTTTTGGAATCAAATTTTGCTGAAGAACTGAAAACCGGTTGTAAAGACGCCGCAGAATAATAAGTTCCTTTTTCATAAAAGTGATCATACTTGCCTGTACCTGAAAGTTCTGTACCTTTTTCCCTTAGAATATTATATTGTTCTGGCGTTAACCTTTTTTTCCACTCTGCGTCACTTAGTTGCATGGGATAACCGGTTTGCTGAAGATTTTTTTCCTGCATTCCATTTTCGGGGATGTTTTCCTTTATAGCCGTGTTTTTATTTGTCGGGGTATCGCCGCAGGAAATGAATATAGAAGCTAAAACTATAGTAAGAATGAATAAACGTATCATAAATGAATTTAGAGCATATACGATAACCAATACATTTAAGATGTATGATGGTGCAGTATATTTTATTAACGCTGCACCCCCATACAGAACTGTAGCGTTCACAATGAATTAGCATAAATTTATCATGGCAAAAGCCATTTGTTGCGCCCCTGTTTCATTTGTTTTATCTTGCATGATCGAAAAAATGATACATGTCGAACCGTAAGAGTGAATAGTATATTCGTTCTAAATACACAAGCAGCAAAGGATATAGAGGAAAATAAAAACGGGAACATTGGAAGTAGTTCCGATGTTCCCGCTTTAGTGGAGAGTATCGGGGTCGAACCGACGACCTCTTGCATGCCATGCAAGCGCTCTAGCCAACTGAGCTAACCCCCCAAAAGGATTGCAAATATACAGGCAACTACCGCTGCTTCAAAATGAAATTTTAGTTTTGTTTATTTGCTGGAGATACAGGGTTACCATTACCACCGGGATTCACTTTATTAGTACCCGATTCAATTGATTTTATTGCTGCAAGATTTTGCTTTGCCAACACAAAATTGCTATCGAGTGCGAGGGCTTTTTCAAAATACAATTTTGACTCTGCCTTTTTATCCAGATCGTACAATGCCAACCCGGTAATATTATAGATACCTGCCTTCAAATAGGTGCGTCCTGTCTGCTCACCGGCATTATAAGTCATCGTATAATCAGGTTTAAACTCAAGTTTTTCTGTACTGGCTGACGTTGCCATACATTCTGCTAAACGCTTGATGCCATATTGCAGTTCCATTAAAGTATAAGCATGATAAGGACTTTTTGTTCTGGCGTATAATTTTTCATATAACGCTATTGCCTCTTTTGGCTGATTCAATTTATCCAGGCAAATCCCTTTCATTTCCATCAAAGTCAAATCATCTGGCTTTGCTTTCAGTCTTTTATCGGCCCAATAATAACATTGTACGTATGAATTTTGCTGCAGGTAAAGCATGGCCAACGTATCTTCATATACAGTATTAGCACCCTGATCGGCTACGTAATAACTTAAGGCTGTTACACTGGTTGTTAAATCGCCGCTGGTTGCCGACTGCCTAAATACTTTAAGGTGCTGATTACCTGAAACAGCCGACCCTGTTTTACTGCCCTGTGCAAAACAATTGACTGATAAGAAAGAAACAATTGAGAAAAAAATTATCTTTTTCATTTTATTTTTTTTTGTTCGAATTAATAAAAAATCCGGAACGTTATTCCGGTTTCTGTACAAATATCCGGTAAAAGTTTAATCTCCCCAAATTTCTTCTTTACCTTCCAGCCAGGATTTTACCAACGTAGTAGTTACAGATTTTGGCCTTTCCAGCGGAAAGCCTAGAGCCCTGTCCCAGCAAAGGCTGGCCAATACTCCCAACGATCTTGATACTCCAAATAAAACGGTATAAAATTCATATTCTACCATGCCATAATGAACCAATAAGGCACCACTATGTGCATCTACATTTGGCCAGGGATTTTTAATTTTTGCAATAGAACCTAAAACCGGCGGTACCGCTTCATAAATATTCCAAACGGTTTGTACCAACGGGTCATCAGGCATGTGCTTTTTTCCAAATTCCATTTGTGCAGTAAATCGTGGGTCGGTTTTTCTTAACACGGCATGGCCGTAACCCGGTACCACTTTTCCTTCGCTCAGGGTTTTTTTAACATACTCTTCAATCTGTTCTTTTGTTGGAATATCTGCGCCAATTTCTTCCCTTAATTCATAAATCCATTTTATTACTTCCTGGTTAGCCAGTCCATGTAATGGCCCTGCCAACCCATTCATGCCTGCGGCAAAACACAGGTAAGGATCGCTTAATGCGGAGCCTACCAGGTGCGTAGTATGTGCAGATACGTTACCACCTTCATGGTCGGCATGTATAGTCATGTACAAGCGCATCAGTTCATGAAAACCTTCGTCTTCGTATCCCATCATGTGAGCAAAATTTCCCGACCAATCCAATAATCCATTCGGCTGAATATGCTCTCCATTTTTATATTTACGGCGATAAATATAAGCTGCAATGCGTGGTAAACGGGCTATCAAATCCATGGTATCATCAAACACTGCATCCCAGTAATCTTTTTTACTCATACCGTTTGCATACCGTTTTGCAAACTGGCTTTCTGTTTGCAGACTCATAATAGCAACTACAAACTGTGTCATGGGATGTGTGCTAACCGGCAAAGCTTCAATGGTTGCAAACACATGATTGGGCACATGGCTGCGGCGTTGCCAAACACTGCTTAGATGATCAGCATCTTCTTCTGAAGGCAGCGTTCCTACCAGCATCAGGTAAAATAATCCTTCTGGTAATGGCTCTGTGCCTCCTTGTGCCTTAGGCAATTTATCTCTTAGCTCAGGAATTGAATAACCACGAAAACGAATTCCATCCTGTGCATCAAGCAATGAAGTTTCAGATACAAGTGCAGTAATGCCACGCATACCCTGGTATACCTGGCTTAATGTTACTTCGCCAATTACTTTTTCGCCATGTTCTTTAATCAGGTCTTTAATTTCAGCAGCTACAATATCTGCCTGCTCTTTAAACCTGTCTTTAATAATACCCATAAAAATATTTATTACTGATTATGAAATTTTAAGCTTTGCAAAATTTAACTCATGAGCTCCTATACATCTTCAAAAAACTATAAAGCAATTCGTTTTTTAGGATGTTTAAAATTACGATGTGGCAAGGGTTAAAACAAAAGTTTTAGAAGAAAGTTTAGATAAAAAAGGATGATCAAAATTTTACTTGGGTGCATTTTTATACAAGTAAAACGCAAGGATGCCAAACACTATATTGGGAGTCCAGGCTGCAAGAAAGGGTGTAAAACTTCCTTTGGTGGCAAATACCAGCGAGAACCTGCTGAATAAAATATACAGCACGCTGATGACTACACCTATTGCCAAATGAAGCCCGCTGCCTCCGCGTACTTTACGGGATGCCAGCGCTACTCCAATGATAGTAAGTATAAGAACAGAAACAGGAATAGCATCACGGTTGTAACGCTCAACCAACAACATATTCAGCGATTCAGAACCTCGCAATCTTTCCAGTTTAATAAACTCATCAAGTTCCGGCGTAGGTAACTGGTCTTTTAAAAATTCATCTTTTCTAAGGTCACGAGGTTTAAAATTATAACTGATAAGCATTTCCGGCGACCGTGTAACTCTTTCCGAAATACTATCTAACCTGCGTTCCACCGCATTCAGTAATTTCCATTTATTTTTTGTGCTATCCCAGTTAAACTGCTCGGCACGGAGGTTGTAAACCAGTTTATTTTTCTGAAACCGCTGTACAAAAAATCCATTGCCCGATTTTAATATCGTATCATAGCCTCTGATGCCAACATAAGTAAATGAATCTGTTTTAAAATACAACTTCTGTTTATAATTGGTAGTATTACCTTCGGGAGCCTTGGGACCGTCAATATATTTAGCTTCAAAATTAGCCCATTTAAGATTTGCCTTTGGTACTACATATTGATAACCTACCCATAAAAGGGCTGACAAAAAAATACCACCCGCAATATACGGCAGTAAAAATCTGCGAAAACTTACACCGCTGCTAAGAATAGCAATAATCTCGGACCTGCCGGCCATTTTACTGGTAAAGAAAATAACAGAAATAAAAACAAACAACGGAAAAAGCATTGCATCTATACGGGGTATAAATCCAAAGTAATAATCAACGATGATACGTGAAATGGGCAATTTTGATTTTACGAAGTTGTCTGTCTTTTCGCTGATGTCAACAACAACTACTATAGCCGTAAATAAAATCAAACAAAAGAAAAATGTTGTAAGATATTTGAGCAGTATATAGCGGTCTATTTTTTTCATGCCTTATGTAGTGGCAAAAGTAACTGAAATGCCGCTGGCAAAGAAATACAGAAGTGAAGAATTTGTGAAGATTGAAAAGGTTTTGGGTTTGGTATTTTGAGTTTGGTGTTAGGCATATCTAATTCCCAACTACAAATTCCTAATTACTCAAAATTGAAACCATTATACAAATGAACTAATTGCCTTCGCTGCAATCCATCCTGTAGTCCATGCATTTTGAAAATTAAAGCCACCGGTAATGCCATCTACATTTATTATTTCGCCGGCAAAAAACAAACCAGCGTGTTTTTTACTTTGCATGGTATTAAAATCAATTTCGCTTAAGTCAACACCACCAGCCGTAACAAATTCTTCTTTAAAAGTAGTTTTGCCTTTTACAGCAAATTCCTGTGCACATAAATTTTTAATCAGTTTGTTTTGTTCCCTAGCGGGAAGATCGGCCCAACGCAAATCAACATTTATTCCAGATTGAATTAAAAGATACTCCCACAAACGGTTTGGCAATGAAAAGGGATTTCTATTGACTATTTTCTGAGTCGCCAGTTCAAAGCGTATCTTTTGCATTTTATCACGCAGGCTGTTTTCATTATAATCAGGTATCCAGTTTATGAGGATTGCAAATTGCCAATTGCAAATTGCTAATTCTCTTGCGCCCCAGGCCGAAAGTTTTAACACTGCAGGTCCGCTCATTCCCCAATGTGTAATCAGCAGCGGCCCACTTTCTGAAAGTTTAGAGCTAACTATTTTCACAACCGTATTTTCAACTACAACTCCCATCAATGCAGTAATATTATTGCCCGGCATATTAAAAGTAAACAATGAAGGAACCGGCTCTTCAATACTATGATCTGTTTTTTTCAACCAGCCGTACTGCAATATCTTTGGATAACCACCGCTTGCAATACAAATAAAATCTGCAGGTAAAACAGCATCGTCTTTCATTAATAAATTCCATTTACCTGCATCGTTATAAATTCCTTTTACTTCTTTATTTATACTTATGTCAACGCCATATTTATTTGCTTCTTTCATCAAACAATCAATAATAGTTTGTGAGTTGTCGGTTACCGGAAACATTCTTCCATCTGCTTCCGTTTTTAAAACCACGCCTCGTTCCTTAAACCAATTAATGGTATCGGTTGTAAAAAAATGATGAAATCCTTTTTTTAAGAATGCCGCTCCTCTTGGATATTTTTTAATCATATCCGCAATGCTGTAACAGGCATGGGTTACATTGCAACGGCCGCCGCCACTTACTTTTACTTTGCTTAATAGTTTGTTTGATTTTTCCAGAATAGTAACTTGCAGATCCGGATTTAATCTTGCCGCATTTATTGCACAAAAGAATCCTGCAGCGCCTCCACCAATAACTATCAACTGTTTTTTATTCATTGGTTCTGATTGCTGTACTCGTGTAAAAAATAAGGATAAGTCGTTATGAAGAAGCTGGATACATTACTAAAAGTATCAGTGAAGATGTTTGACTATTTCTTTTTTAATTTTTTAACTTCTTTTAAAAGGTTTTTATCCGTTGATTTTACTTTTCTCTCAATTTTTTTTAGATCTTCTTCTACAGGCAGATTTTCCGGTTTAATACCGCTTTTTAGCAATAGCCCTCTTACGTCTTGGTTATTTTTTATATGCTCATTTGTAATAGAAGATTCGGTCTTCAAATCTGTTTTACGAACATTCACATTTGTAAGCTCGTTAGCAAAGTCTTTGGCTTTTATTGTAATTGTTGGCAAAAAATCGGCAAGTGGCCTGTTTTCCGGAATGCCAAGTCGTGCTTTCATGTCTAAAGTTGTTTTGCCACCAAATAAAGCCTGATCTCCCTTACTTCGTATTCTTGCAAATCCGGCATTGTCTATTCCTTTCTGAAAAATAAGCCCGGATAATTCTTTTTCTGAAATGGTCAGTTTTTCTCTTGCCTGTAACCGTTCCCATTCCTTAAGCCTTTGTTCAAGCAGCTCTTGCTTTCTTGTTTGCACAGCAAAATAATTCATTGCAAAAGCAATCTCATCTTTTCGTGGGTCGCCGTTTTGAGCAATGAGATAACAGGCATACCTGGTTAGCATTATATCCTCAATTTCTCTTTTAGCACCCGAACCTACATCAACCATTTTCCTGATGTCAAGAAAATGGTCAGTAGTTACTTGTTTGGCATTGGTACAGGCTGTTTTTCCTTTATCAATTACTTTAATAAAGTTTTCCCATTTTGTATAACCCAAAAGTTCCTGAAGGTCTCTTGCAAACCAATACTCAACGCCATCTGTTTCATTAACGGCCGACTCAAAACTGCTTTGGAGTTGTGATATAATTTCCAGTTTCATATATACAAAGGTACTGTTAAGAAAGTAAAAAGCATATTTTGGAATGCTTTCCGTGGAAAAATAGCTTGTGATAAAAGCTGCCTGAAAATGGAAGTTATTTCATTCGTAATTGGTGAAACAGCAGACGACGGCGAAGATGAAGGCGAAGACTTACGGCGGCGAAAAAAACTCGACTAAAAATGAGTTATTATCTGATTGTCTGTTATCAAAATTTATTTGCGTTTTGACTGCCAATACTATATTTCATTTTCTTTCCCATAC
>JBKJLT010000288.1:0-3884 GCA_046596765.1 Ferruginibacter sp.
CCTGAATCTTTAACGGCTTCAAAGCGGTTTTTTACAAATTTAAATGCACCCAGGTTTATTAAACGGTTTAAACTTGAATTTTGTGAACGGCTGCTGTAGATGCTACCCGGCCTGTACGTTATTGCACTTGCAAATAGCCTCGGCTTAAAAATTTTTGCCGAATCTTTAATAAACAATCCATCATATTTTATCGCACCTGCAATGCTTGTATCTAATTGGGTGGATGCAAGAGAATAATTTGGGAATACAGTAATTTTATTGATCTGATAAGGGAACTTGGCTGTCTGGGGAGTGGTTTTCTTTAAATTTAAATACAAATCAACCTGGCGTTTACCGATAGTGCTGTCGGCATAAGCCATCAGGTAATCGGGATTAAAATAATAATAACCTTGTGTTTTCAGGTAAAGGTCAAGCTGGTCTCTTTCGGCGCTTATATCACTTAACCGGTATGGCTCGCCAACTTTTAATATACCTCTTTCTTTCTGCCGCTCTTCCAATAATTTTAAAATTGCAGAACTATCACTTACCCAGGTAATGCTCTTTATATCATATTGGGGTTGAACCTGTGCAGTATAAACGGCGGTTGTAAAATAACCCTTGTTTAGGGTGTCGCCCTGTACGGTTGTATGAAAGTAGCCGCTGTTCTCCATAAACGATTGCATGTTTTCGGCAGTAACAACAGCATTTACCCTGCTGCTGAGTACAGGAGGTTCGCCCAATTTTCTCCGCAAAAAAGGACGTAACCCTTTTTCACTTTTGGGCTCACCAATTACATACCACCACCACACTTTGTATGGCTGACCAAATAAAAATTTATTTCGCCTGGGACTTACTGCCTGCCTGATATATTTTTTAAGTTGCTTGCTTGATTTTTTTTCATCCGGATTTTTTTTCACCGTAATCTCAGCGCCTCTGTACAATTTTTCGCCCGGAGGTAAAAAACGCCTTACGCTACAGGAAGATGCACCCAAAATAAAAATCAACCCTATTACATATTTTGCTTTCATGCTTCTTTCAATCTATTTTTTCCTGATCCTTTTGAAGAGTTCATTGAACTTATCATAGTCCATCGTTACCACAAATCCCAAACCTGTTTCTACCACGTAACCATCAAGCACCACTTCAAACTGATTTTTACGGTATGCTTTTAACAAATATTTTCCATCTTTTGAAAGTTTGTAGCCGATGGTAACATCTGGTATAAAGCTGTTATTGGCACCAGATGCTGCATCCTTGCCCTGTACTCCAAAATTTTTACCAAGGCTTACAGTTAACCTGTCATCTAAAAAAGATTTGGTGAGTGCTACATTCAGGTCGGTACGTTGGGCATTACCGCCGTTGTTATAATCACGAAAGGTATTCAGGTTAAGATCAATATCCACGCCCTTTAATAAGTTACCGGCAATTTCATTTAATGCCGATGATAAAAATCCACTCACGCTCTGGCGGGCAAGGTCGCTGAAATTATCGCCGTTTCCTTTAAAGAAATCGCTGCTTTGTTCGCTAACAAAACGGCCAAGCAGCAATAAAGAAAAAACCTGTTTGTTGGTTGCAGATTCATCTCCCCTTATCTGCGTAAGTTTATTTTCAATCGTTGTTCTCAGGTCGCTGTTTATCACAGCATTGTTATCGGGCAACTGTATATCAAATTTTATAGTGGGTTTGCTAAGCTGGCCCGTTAAATAAAGCACAACTCTAAAAGGAATTTTTTGGTTGAAGGAATTTGCCAGCAGAGGATTTACACTGCCCACCTCATTGCCCAGCAAATCCCTTGCTGCTGTATTTACCGTATAGGCTGCCGTTATATTCATTTCGGCCTGCATTGGCTCCCCGGCAAAAAAGATGGTGCTGCCTTTTTCAAGCATAAACTTACGCTGCAAAAACTGGTAGTTAAAAATATAATAACCCTTATCGAGTTCGTAATTTCCTGAAAGCACAATATGCCCACCGGGATCAACACCTGCATTTAGTAATGCATCGCCCTGCACTTTAATTTCATCGCCGGTTACGGGGTCAATAACAATCGTTAAAGCCGCTTCTTTTTTTATTTCAATGTTCAGATTATAATTAAGAAATTGGGCAAAATTTGATTTCACTTCTTTCTCTTCAACAAAAGGCACAACCGGCGGATTGATATCAAAAGTGTCCCGGTCAATAAAACGCACAATTGTTTTACCATCATTCTTGCTATAACTTTTTTCAGGAATGATAATGGTTACATTACTTTTATTTTTTACAGCAATATCACCTTCAATATCCGGAGATACTGAATTGCCTGTAATTTTTATATCTGCATCTATAGCAGCAAAACCAAAAAACTCACTGTTAATGGTTTTTGGTGCATTCAGCATTATAAAATCTTTAGCCTTTATACTCAGGTTTATGTCGTAACTTTTTGTTTTGTTAGCTGCCACTGTACCATCAATTTTTAATTGATGATCAATAGAGTCTTTAACAATAAAATTATTAAAGGTTACAACAGGATAATCAAAAACAATTTTCTGTTTATCTACTTTAAAAGCAGTACCTAATTGCGCAACCGTAAATTTTGTGGTATCAAAATTCAACACGCCTTTCCAACGTGGGTCAGCAAACTTTCCGTTTATAGTAAAATCACCGGAAATGTTGCCCGAGGCGTTTGTTAATGCACCCTTAGTAAAGCCCTGCAGCGTAGCCATACTCAGCTTTCTGATATCTGCTGTTGCATCAAATTGCTGCTTATCATTGTTTAAATAATAATTTCCTTTAGCAGTAATATTATTTTCGTTACCGCTTAATGTCATAAAGGCGATAACATTATTTTCGGATTGCTTTTTTGCAGAGGCGATTAATGTTCCCAAAGGTTGTTCCATAATAGCAAGATTACTGACAACCATATCTCCGCTAAATGACGGCAGTTTTTTATTGAGATCGCTTACTTCCATTTTTGCATCCATAACGCCGGAAACAAACACCGTATCCTTATTAATAATAGAGCTGATGCTTTTCAAATTAAAATTTTCAATTTCAATATCAACGGGGCTGTTTACAATTTGCTGCCTGCTGTTAATGGAGATACTTGCGGTATCGCTTGTAATTACAAAATTGTGAATGATTAGCCCTTGTGGTGAATAACTGATGTAATTATCGGAGGGTACATTCCATCTTTCATAATTAAGTAATAAACTATCTTTTAGCCTGAATGAATAGTTTTTATCCTTTGCGTAAAAAGAAGCTTTTAATCCAAACCAATCTTTTGCTTTGTCATCCTGTGTTTGCGCATTTATCATCACGCTGTCGTTGGCAGCACTGCCATTTAACCGGGTAGCATAAAAAATATTGGAGGCCGTATTTAGTGTATCAAATTTTACATCATAATTAATACGCTCATTTTTAGATGAAACATCAATATTGCCATTCCTGATTTTTTTATCCTGATAAACCAGGTACGGCACAGCAGCATGAAAGTTTAAAGCACTATCTGTATTGGCAGATGCAAAACTTCCATTGAAATTTAAGTCTTCAAAATCTTTTAATCCGGGTATTAAACCAATGAGTAAGGGGTCTTTTTTTACTGTACCTGTAAACACCATCTGCTGATCTGGAATATTTTTATTTGATACAGAATCTGTTAATTTATAATAATGATTCACATACTGCAGCATGGCATCACCCACTTTATCATAATCAAAAGCACCAGCCACCTGCAGGTTGGCAAAGGGTGCATAAAAATTTATACTGTCCTTGCCATTGGCAGATGTGGCAATTAATGAAACACTGTCAAGTTTATAAAAACCATTGTCCACCTGCAATCTAACCGAATCAATAATTGTATTAATATCCAGACTTCGTGGCTGCAGGTTATTGGCTTTTATATTTGCAGTTAAAGAAAAATTCAGGGTGTC
>JBKJLT010000540.1:0-3904 GCA_046596765.1 Ferruginibacter sp.
GTCTGCAGCACTGTTGTCATTTATCAATCTGGTTTTGGCAATGCCTCCGGCACTATCAAACATAATTACATCAGCAAATTTTTTGGAGTGGATGTATGCATTGGAAGCACGGCTGCCGTAGATGGCCGTTTTACTTGCACTGTTTTGTGCAAAATAAACTACAGCAGCAGTAAAATCGGGGTATTGTTTTTTTACCTGGCTAAAAGCAGAGTCGTATTTGAATGGAAACGCAGGCGAAGCTTTTAAAACCGTCGTATAATTATCAGCAGTATAAAACTCCTTTTTAAAAACATACCGTTGCATCCAGAACCCGGTAATGGCAATCATCAGGTTAAATAGCAAAGCATACACTCCTATTAATTGGTGCAGGTTGCTTCTTCTGTACACCGCTTTCTTAAATAATAAAACAGCCATTATATTTTTTCTGAACAGGATCAACCCGGTGATGAGGCTCAGCAAAAATACCAATGCAAAAAAACCAAGCAGCCACTCGCCTGTTTTTCTCAAATGAAAAGAGTTATGGAATTTTGATAACCAGCTTATAAAATTATTCCGCATATCCTCGCTGCCGCCCCTTGCGCCTAGATACCCACCGGTTTGTGGATGTAAAAACATCTCCATTGATTTCTTGCCTTGCTTATAAGATGGGTCGTAAACAGAAAAAGTAAAAGGAGTTTCTTTATTTAATGGAACCTGGCAACTGTTTATTTGCGCATACGGAAAGTGTTGCCGCAGGTTGTTATAAGCACTGTCAACAGAAAGGTTATTATAATCCTTCACAGCAAATTCAGGTTGTTGCAGTCTGTCAATATCTTTATGAAAAACCAAAACAGCACCGGATAGTGACAACAATAAAATAAAAATACCGGATACAAGACCGGTAATCGCATGAAACTGTAAGACAACATTTTTTTTCATTAATAAAGGTTTACCGTATAGTTAAATTACCTTGCAATATTAATACTCTAAACCCTGATATGAAGAAAAATAAAAAGTTACTTTTCATTACTATCTGCATAGCGGCCGGACTAAGTTCATTTGCTCAAAATGCCGATATAAATCTGCTGAAACCCATTAATAAAAACGAAACCAATTTTAAAAATAAATATCTTGAATTAAACGCATCATCGGTAACTGTTGTAAGTATTGCGGCCCCGGCGGGTATTGCACTTGCCGGATTTATATTTCATGATAAAAAATTAAAGCTGGATGCACTTTATACCGGTGCTGCTTTTCTTGCTTCAAGTGTTGTTACCAGGGCAACCAAGACTATTACGAACCGGTATCGCCCGTTTGAGAAATATAGTTTCATTATTAAACGTGATGATGAATCGGGTGGCCATTCATTTCCATCGGGGCATACTTCTTCTGCATTCTGCACTGCCACATCTTTATCGTTGCGGTACCGCAAATGGTATGTAATTGCCCCTGCTTACATCTTTGCAACAAGCGTTGGCTGGGCACGTATGTACCAGGGCGTACATTACCCAAGCGATGTTTTGGCAGGGGCGCTTGTTGGCGCATGCACTGCCTGGCTGGGCTACAAAGCACAAAAATGGATTACTGGTAAAAAAGAACAAAAAAAGAAAGTTATTTTGTAAGATGATTGATATTAACATAAATACCCCCGCCTTATTATTTCCGGCAATAACTTTATTGATGCTGGCTTATACCAACCGGTTTTTATCACTTGCGTCGCTGGTACGTAAACTGCATGATGAATACAACCGGGGCGAAAAAGAAAGAAATGTTTTAAGCCAGATAAAAAATATCCGCAGCAGGCTAAACCTTATAAGATATATGCAGGCTTTTGGCGTACTTAGTTTTTTATGCTGTGTACTTTGCATGTTTGCTATTTACCGAAACTGGATGATTCTGGCTAATATCATATTTGCCGGCAGCCTGTTATTTTTAACCTTATCCATCATACTATCGCTGCTGGAAATTAATAAAAGTACCAAGGCAATTGAGTTGGTGTTAAGTGATATTGAAGAACTGGATAAAGAAAATATTTTTACTGATATTTTTAAAAAGAACAGTGACTAGTGAAGCTCGACCGGCTTTGTAGTTTCATAATTAGCATCGTACTTAACAAAAATACGCATGTATAGCACACGACTTAAACGCATAAGCCAGGGTTGCGTTACCACCAGCACCACCGTGTTTGTTCCCAGCCACCAGAAAATGCGGTTATCATCTGTTGAAATGCCAATTAATACAAACCAGGCTACAAAAGTTGCAACAGAAACCGCAACTGCCAGTGCGTAACTAACATAACCGGTTCCAAACCAAAAACCATCTTCCAGGTCATATCTTTGATTGCACACCGGGCAGTTATCAGGCATATCAAATATATGGGAAAGCTTGAGGCTTTTGTATGGGTTTGCATCCCTGAACATATTGCCACGCCTGCACCGGGGACATTTCATAGTTACAATACTCCAAAAGTAATTGGGAGTAGGTTTTTTATCACTCATAGGCGCAAAGGTACATTTAATAACCTGCTTTTTTGGGGAACCACATAGGAAGATAGGAACATAGGTTAACACATAGTTTTACTCGTCTGGCATTAAGGAAAATAAATTATTAACAAGTGTCTTTTGTCCGTTTTTAAAAATATTTACACACTGAAAATTTATGAGAATGCCTTTAGGTTTTTCCAGCATCTGCATATAAGAAAGTAAAATTGCATCATGTATTGGTAAAAGGCCTTCCTGTGCCTTTAACTCAACACAAAGTATTTCTTCTACAAGAACATCCAGCCGAAGTTCTGCATCAAGTTCTAAACCTTTATAGTGCAAAGGAACCCAAACCTGTGTTCTGTAAGATATACCTTGCAATGCAAGTTCTTTTATAAAACATTTTTCGTACACACTTTCTAATAAGCCCGGACCAAGAAGTTTATGCACTTCAATAGCACAGCCAATAACTTTATAAGTCAGTTCATTTAGGTATTTCTTTGTTACCTGCATTTTCTTCTATGTGTTTTCCTATGTACCTATCCTCCTATGTTGTTCAAAAAAGTTACATCTTCATTTAAACTTCAACTTAAAGTACAACATGATAAGGCTCATGAATAGTACCATGCTATTGGTATAAATGATGGCAGCGTTCAGAATTACCAGGCCATAGATCAGCCACAGCACAACACCCAGCATCAGCAATAGTAACATCATCAATGAAAGATCTTTTGCCGATTTGGTTTGCCAGATTTTTACAACCTGTGGTAAAAATGTTATAGAGGTTATGGTACCTGCTACTAAACCCAGTATTTCAATTGGTGCCATGTTATTTAATTTAATGAGGGTGTTGATACTGTTGGCCTTTTTCTTTCACCAATCTGCTGGCGCCACATGGCAAAATATAATCCTTTTTCTTCCAGCAGCTTTTCATGCGAACCTGTTTCTACCACATCGCCTTTTTCAAGCACATAAATTCTGTCGGCGTGCATGATGGTACTTAAGCGGTGTGCAATTAAAATGGTTATCTGTCCTTTTTGAGAAGACAGATCCCTGATGGTATTGGTGATCTCTTCTTCAGTTAAAGAATCCAATGCCGAAGTGGCTTCGTCAAAAATCAATAAATGCGGACTACGTAATAATGCACGGGCAATGGAAATACGCTGTTTTTCGCCACCCGATAATTTTAAACCACCTTCGCCAATCATAGTATCCAAACCTTTTTCAGCTCTTGCTAAAAGCCCAGTACAACTTGCCTTTACCAATACATCATTCAAAGTTTCTTCGCTTGCGGCGGGGTTAACAAACATCAGGTTTTCACGAATAGTGCCGCTGAACAAATTTGTATCCTGCGTTACAAAACCAATCTGTTTGCGCAGGTCATCAAAAAGTATTTCGGTTTCGTCTAAATTATTGTACATGATCTTACCTTCAAGCGGGCGGTA
>JBKJLT010000460.1:0-4403 GCA_046596765.1 Ferruginibacter sp.
CCACATCAGCATTTCTTTTTTTATCAATCCCAATTGCACTGCCCAATGGATGCCTGTATTGAAAAGTATCTTTTCCTTTCATCGGTATGGTATGAATATTATAACCAACCAATTTCCCCTCTTTAATCACAACATTCAAATTGCGGTTTGTTTCAAAACTAAAAAAAGTACAGTTCACAACAACCAAGGGCTTGTCATTCTTTTCATAAAATTGCAATGGAGTTAATCTTCTTCCCCGTGTTGTATCAGTGGCAAAATCAAGCTTTTTATCCTTCAGCTTTGCTTTTACATAAAACGCAATAAAAGGTTTGCCATCTAAGCTATCGGTTGTTTTAAAAATCTGCACTGTTGAAGGTAAAGGGCCAAATTCAGCATCAACATTTATCCATTTAACCTGGGCAAAACACTTTATTGTAAATAGAAGACTGATAGGAAAAAGTAATTTTTTAAACATGGCTGGTTATATTCTTACAAAAGAAATAATAGCTACAATAATTTTAATTGCATTTTTGCAACCTTCGGATCTACCTCCACCGTATCATGCTCAAAATTTAATTTAATACGCCATTTTTGCATGGTTGCAGCACCAATTATAGCTTCTTCGCTTAAACCTGGAACTACCAAAAATTCATCGCTTAGTAATACATCATCCAGGTAAAAATCTATTCTTATTGCTTCTGTAACTTCAATATAATGACCAACTGCAGCAGTTGAAATAGAGCGTACACGTCCTAACAAAGAAGGGGTCTCCAGCCCTTTTACATAATCTGGGTTTATACAAGATAGGTTTGCACCACTATCAAAAAGCGTGTATAATATCTTCTCACCCTGTGAGCCTACAAATTGTAATGGTAATTTTATTACTGACATGGTTTAAAGTTACAACTTAATCAGCAAATTTTCCGTGTTGCTGCCATTGGCAATGAAGATGAAAGTAATGTGCCGCCGGTGGCGGGATAAACTGTGCCACTGAAGTTACAGTGAATACTTCGGCTTTGCTCAGTACAAATGCTCGTTTCCAAAAAAATATCTAACTTTTTTCCGCCAGCCATTTAGTTTTTCCATAACCAGGTATCACGTGCTTTTCGCTATGGTAAGATGAACGAACAAGCGGTCCGCTTTCTACATAATCCAATCCAAGATTGTAACCAATTTCTCTAAACTCAGCAAATTCATCAGGGTGTACAAAACGGGCAACGGGTAAATGTTTTTTGGTAGGCTGCAGGTATTGGCCAATAGTTACTACATCAACATGGTTTGCTTTTAAATCTTTCAGGGTTTGAATTACTTCTTCCTTTTCTTCGCCAAGGCCCAGCATAATGCCGCTTTTGGTGCGCATTCCGCCTTCTTTTAAAATCCGCAATGTTGCCAGGCTTTGCCTGTATTTGGCTTGAATACGAACCTGCCGTGTAAGGCGTTCAGTAGTTTCAATATTATGGCTTACCACTTCCGGCGAAGCATCAATTACACGTTGTATATTTTCCTTATTACCCTTAAAGTCGGGTATCAATGTTTCTAAAGTTGTGGCTGGGTTTAAAGCCTTTACCGCTTTTATGGTATTGTACCAGATTATGCTGCCGCCGTCTTTAAGTTCATCTCTATCTACCGAAGTGATGACAGCATGTTTTACTTTCATCAGGTTGATAGCTTCGGCCACACGTTGCGGCTCATCCCAATCTACCGCCAAAGGCCGCCCCGTGGCTACGTTGCAGAATCCGCAACTGCGGGTACATATATTGCCCAGTATCATGAAAGTAGCCGTTCCTTCGCCCCAGCACTCACCCATATTAGGACAATTACCGCTTTCGCAAATGGTGTGCAGTTTGTGTGTATCAACCAGGTTACGCACATGCCGGTATTCTTCTCCGATGGGTAATTTAACCCTTAACCAATTGGGCTTTTTTACTTTCTGTTCTATTATTCCGTCAATTACGGGTAATGCTATCATGAAGGGAAATTCTACATATTAATTATCAAATCAGGCTCTTATTTTCTTTTACCAAATAAAATGGTGAAGTAGGCCGAAAAGAAAAATTGCCTTTGCTTATTATCAAACATCTGGGGTATCTTTTTTGAATAAAACTCGGCAGCCACACCAACTTCAATTGCAGAAACCAAATCATTATAACGGCCATAATCAAAACGCAAACCCGGCTTTATATAAAGCCCGGGTGTAAATTTTAAGTGCTTCCAGCCTTTACCAAGTCCTGGCCCGCTGTAAATTGGCCCACTTCTAAAAAGCAGACTATCCTCTGATTCATATCTTATAAAAATCCGTCCGCCATTCTTTTCAACCTCCACTTCGTAAGGCCGCAATAAACCAAGTGCAAGTCCACCGCCTACATTGGCAGTTATGCTTACTCCGTTTTTATTGCTTTTATTACCCAATAAAAATTGTTTTTGAGCTCCGAGTTTTACCGAGTAAAAAAAAATTGTCTTTCCATAAATAAATGGCGTAGCACCCAAAGCAATGGTTGTTTGTTTTTCTTCTTTCTGATGCTTACGTTCTGCAATCTCTAATTGAAAAAGGGTAGCTTTTTTTACAGATTTGGAATACCCTTTTTCAAAAGAAATGCCATATCCGTCTGAGATTAATTTAACGCCAAATGCGTAATGCTTTTTATACGCAATAACGCCTTCTTCTTCGGCTTTTATTTGTGCATTTACTTTATCACGTTTTGCTTCCTTGCGAGATTTTTTTGATGTCTTTCTGGTTTCCTGCGAAAATGCAGAATAAGAAAAGGTAAATAAGGTTAAGAGTATGAATAATCGCTTCATGTAATTTTTTTACTAACGTAAATTTATGCAAAAATACTATCTACTCATTAAAGATGATACATTTGCAGTAAGAACTGCTGCATTTAAACAATAAAATCTTCATAATTTTTAAAATTAACAAATGACTGCATCAATTGTTTATAAAGGACATTTACGGTGTGAATGTACCCATATACAGAGTGGTACTGTAATTGAAACGGATGCACCAACCGATAACCGTGGTAAGGGTGAGCGCTTTAGTCCTACTGACACGCTTTGTGTAGCATTGGCCACCTGCGTAGTTACAACCATGGCATTAAAGGCAAATGATATGAAAATTGACCTTTCGGGTACTTCCATTGCAGTTACCAAACACATGTTGAGCGATCCCCGCAGAATTGGTAAGATAGATATTACGCTTACTTTCCCCGAATCTTTACAGTTAGAAGAAAAAGACCGCACTATTTTACAAAGAGTTGGTGATAATTGCCCTGTTGCAAAGAGTCTGCATCCCGATCTGGATGTGAAGATTGAGTATCAAACCCCCTCCGCCCCCTGAAGGGGGAACTTTAGGCTCTGCTTTGGCAAGTTGCTTTTTGTTTTCTGCATCTTTCTGTGATTTTGTGTTTCTGTGGCAATTTTACTTCAGACCGAAGGTTTGAAAAAAATCATTGGTTCCTTATCAGTTTATTCCCCACACGGCAATCCAGGCAACGTTTTTTGTTGCAGTATTCATTCTTTAACTGGATCAGGGCCTGCGAGTCAAAAGCAGTTTTGTTTTCTACATGCAAAGATGCAAACCCGCTTGTGATGCTATTTTTTTCTGCTGTAATATCTTCAAGCCACTGCAAGGCTTTGTCTTTATAAATATTTTCATGGTGATAATGCCCGTAAGCAAACAGCACCGGAACAACTGTGTTGATAAGAATATTCTCAATCATCTGCTCACCCAGCTTTTTCTTTTTAAAAGCTGATGTTTCATCAAATACATAATGATAATGCCAATAGTCGTTGGCAGTTACCTGAAGTAACTGTTTTATGTTTTTTAAATCATTCCCTTCTTTTATTTTTGAAAAAAGATGCAAACTTTTGTGAATAAGCATAGCTAGTTGAGCCAATCTTATTGTAGGGAAATTGGATGGCCGCATTCTTAAAAAGATGAGAGACCCTTCAATCTTTTGCAGGCTGTATTTCTTTTTTAAAAACCTGTATTCTTTCTGTAAAAGAATTGGATAATCTTCTGTAAAAGCATTTTCAAGCAAACCCGCCTGTCCAAATAACAATGCTTCCAGTTGATGAATCTGGTCTTTGTGTTTGGCCAGTATGCCAATGGAAACAGATTGGGCTATTCGTTCAAAAGCAGTACTATTTAGCTTTATGCCAAAATTTTTGGCCAGTAACCACCAAAAGGTTTCCTCCCAATGGTTATTGTTTTTTTGTAAATGATCAAAGATGAACTGTGTTCTTTTTTCGAGCCTTTCAATTAACAGGCGTTCCTTCCAATTCTGCCAGGTGAGGCTGTTGATTTGAGCAATATGCTTTTCGCAGGGAATAAAATTATTGGCATTCATCAGTTCATCGTACTTACTCAACAGCAGTTTGGGCACTTTATCCTCAAGTACTAAAGTGGAGCAGGGAAGATTCAG
>JBKJLT010000531.1:0-4668 GCA_046596765.1 Ferruginibacter sp.
GTATCTTTTTGGTCAAAAAATTTAAACAATAAATATGAAGTATCATTTTGTGTCGGTTGTCTAATTTGAGAAGGTGTCTGTGGTATAGATTTATCTTTAGGATTTTCAAATGTCAAAAGAAGTTGTGTATTTTTAAAAGTGTATGTTCCGGAGCCTTCTTGTACACCCGTGCAAGATGAAAATTTGTATTCAAAACTTTTTTTACTCTTAAATGTAAATTCTTCGTAAGTAAACCCTGTCGAATGAATAAATTTCCCTTCAGGCAATTGTTGTCCTGCTGCTGCAAAGGCAAGTGTCAAAAAGAAAAATATGATTGAATACTTAGGGTGCATATATAATTGCTGCTTACACTGTAATATACGACACTAATTCTCACTTTTAAAAATTTTTAGTATTGAATTTCAGCATTTTAGTATTCGCTTTTTTAATTGTTAGTGTCGTAAATGAAACTACAACTTATTTTATATGTGTAAGCCTCCCTTCTCCCAAAGATCATCTAAGGGGCTTATAATATTTACCAATTTCTCTTTTGATACATGGAGGTAACGTTCAGTTGTTTTAATACTAAAGTGGCCAAGCAGGTCTTTTATATATTTTATGTCAATTCCTTTTTCAAGTAAATGAGTGGCAAAACTGTGGCGCAGGCCATGAAAACTCACTTCTTTTTTAATACCCGCTTTTTCTTTAGCCAGTTGAAAAACCCGTTGGGCGCTTCTTGCGTTATAAGGGGTAAGTGGTTGTGGCCCTTCAAACAAATAAAGCTTTGGCCTCGGTTTATATTGTACTAAATACTGCCTCAAAATATCAAGTAATACCGGGCTTAAACCAACTACCCGGTCTTTTTTGCCCTTTGCATTTGCAACAAATATTTGCATCCTGTCGCTGTCGATATGTTTTAATTGCAAAGCCACAACTTCACTAACTCTTAATCCGGCACTGTAAGCCGTAAATAATATAGCCTTGTGTTTTAAATTATCAAGTGCATTAAAAAGCCTGCCAAGCTCTTTTTCGCCAAGTATATTGGGCAATTGCAAATGTTTCTTTGGCCTCGGTATCTCCCAAAAAAATTTTTCTCTGCCAAGTACCTGCTCAAAGTAAAACTTTAAAGCGTTTAACCTGCTGTGCGCCGTGTTTTCGCTAATGCCTTCTTTTTCCATAGCATATACCAGGTATCTTTTTAAATCATCGGGCTCAAGTTTATCTACAGCTTTGTTTTTAAGCAATTGCAACAACTGTAAAAATTCGTTGCGGTAAGTGCGTATGGTACTTGCGCTGTAAGCCTTTAGTTGCAACTGCTGCACAAACTTTTCAAGCGCTGTAAGGTTTGCAGTACCTAACTTAAAAGCCGGCGAAAGCCCACCGGGCTCTCCGGGAGCAACTGATTTTTTATATGCGGTGTTTTTGCCCTCAGGGCCTTGTGGGGTTGCAACAGCTTTTGGGGCAACTGTTGCAGTCACCGCTTTTTTCTTTTGTAAATAAGCTTTTAAAGCGTCGCTGTTAATGGTAGCGGTATCTTTTAAATGGCTTACCAATAAAGTATATCCTTTCTGGGTAAGCGGTATGTACCAGCACTTGTTTGTATGGCTCCATTTTGCGCCGGGCTGTTTGCGTATTATTTTTTCTAAAACAGCAGTTTTATCGAAATAAATTCCAATACACTCATTATTGCGGTGCAGCAAAGCTTTTAAAATAATTATTTCCATAATTAAATATAAATAATTATTGTCTTTCATCCTAAATCCCAAACTCATGGCTCACCACTCACAGCAAGTTTCAAAATCATAATAAAGCAGTTAAAAACCTTTACCCTAAATTCGCAAATAAAAGCCATGGATATAAAAGCACAATTTGAGCAGGCAATAGCCGACAGTAAATCACTATCACAAAAGCCCGGCAACGAAACCCTGCTACAGCTTTACTCTTTATACAAACAAAGTACCGAAGGCGATGTTAGTGGCGAAGCACCCACAAACCCTTTTGATTTTGTAAACAAAGCCAAGTACGAGGCATGGTCTGCATTAAAAGGCAAAACCAGCGGGGAAAGCATGCAGGAGTATGTTGACCTGGTGGGTAAACTGAAAGGATAAAAGATGAAGATTCAGGAAATTACCACTTTTTTAGAATCAGTTGCACCTGCATCATTGCAGGAAAGCTACGATAATGCAGGCCTGCTTACCGGCAACAGCAACTGGTTTTGCAGCGGCATCATCACTACTTTAGATGCAACCGAAGCTGTAGTACAGGAAGCCATTGACAAAGGCTGCAACCTTATTGTAGCGCATCATCCCATCATTTTCAGCGGACTGAGAAAGATCACCGGCAAAAATTATGTGGAGCAAACCATCATTGCCGCCATAAAAAATGATATTGCCATTTACGCCCTGCACACCAACCTTGATAATGTGCTGCACGGCGTAAATGCTGCCATTGCCGATAAACTGGGATTGGTAAACCAAAAAATTCTGCAACCCAAAAATGATACACTAAAAAAGCTGTACACGTTTGTACCGGTTGAATTTGCAGAAAATGTGCGGTCGGCCATTTTTAATGCCGGCGGCGGCCATATAAGCAATTACAGCGAATGTAGTTTTAATACCGCCGGGCAGGGCACTTTTAAACCGGGCGAAGGCACCAATCCTTTTACAGGCAAACGAGGTATAAGGCATACGGAGGATGAAATAAAAATGGAGATGATCTTTCCGGCATGGCAGCAAAAAACAATATTGGCTGCCCTGGTTGCTGCCCATCCTTACGAAGAAGTGGCTTATGATGTTGTGCCGCTTGATAATCAAAATCAGCAGGTTGGCAGCGGTTTGCTTGGAGAACTTCCCGAGCCCCTAAATGAAACAGCCTTGCTGGAGCTCTTAAAGCAAAAATTTAACCATTCTGTAATACGGCATACGCCTTTACTGGCTAAACCGGTAAAAAAAATAGCTCTTTGCGGGGGTGCAGGCAGTTTTCTTATTGGGGCTGCAGTAGCCGCCGGTGCCGACTTTTACATTACAGCAGATGTTAAATACCACGAGTTTTTTGATGCCAATGGCCGCCTTGTTATTGCCGATATTGGCCATTACGAGAGCGAACAGTTTACTACAGACCTTTTGTTTGATATTTTGAGCCAAAAATTCCCTACCTTTGCCATCCAAAAAACAGGCGTAAAAACCAATCCTGTTCAATACTTTTAGATAAAAGGGGTGTAGTGTAGTTAGCTATTTTTGAGCAACCACAAACTACAAACCACAAACTACAAACAAATAATATGGCCGCAGTTAAAGAATTCTCAATCGAAGAAAAATTAAGCGCACTGGTACTTTTGCAAAAGGTAGATTGTAAGCTGGATGAAATTCAGATCCTGAAAGGTGAATTACCCATGGAGGTTAAAGACCTGGAAGATGAAATTGAAGGCCTGCATGCCAGGCAAACCCGTGTGGAAGAAGAAATAAACGGCATACAGGAATTTATTGCCCAAAAGAAAGAAGGTATTAAGGACGCAGAAGCCCTGGTTAAAAAATACGAGAAGCAAAGCGACAACGTAAAAAATAACCGTGAGTTTGAAGCCATCAATAAAGAAATTGAAATGCAGACTTTAGAAATAAAGCTTTGCGAAAAACATATTAAAGATGCTACCGAAGAAATTTCTGAAAAAGCAAGGCAGCTTGAAATAGCGAAGAAGGCTGTTGCCAATAAAGAAGGTCACCTGGTAGGCAAAAAAGGCGAGCTGGAAAAAATCATCAGCGAAACTGAAAAAGAAGAAAAGCATTACAACAAGGAAGGAGACAAAGCACGTGGCCATGCAGATGAGCGCCTGCTTACCAGCTACGACCGCATCCGTAAAAATTACCGCAACGGTTTAGCTGTGGTTGCTGTAGAGCGTGACAGTTGTGGTGGTTGTTTCCATGCAATTCCTCCGCAAAAACAAAGTGAAATTAAACTGCGTAAAAAGATCATGGTTTGCGAAAACTGTGGACGTATTTTGGTTGATGCAGATTTGAATGATTCGGTGGTAGTTAAATAAGATACTGGATTCAAGATACTGGAAGAGCTCACTATTGTGGGCTTTTTTTATTTGTACGGACACATCTTCAATTTGAAAACTGGAACACGGATGATACGGGTTTTACGGATGCTCACAGATTTTTTTTCTGCTCTGCAGAAAAATTGGATAGCTTCGAAAATCCTCCGCCCTGCGAAGCAGGGTAATCCTGTGTTCAATTCAATTTTCAAGCCGATTAACATATTAGTAAACATTTTATCAATAATAAAATCCTATAAATCCATCCAATCCGTGTCATCTGTGTTCCTATTGTATTTGTGAACAAACGATCGGGGCTCTTCAGTAGGATTTGAGTTAGGTTGTATAAATTAGTTTGTAAGGCGATTACTTAATTTGTAATTTGCCTTCTATATAAATTGCTTAATGCTTCAAAAATTACACATACAGAATTACGCCATCATCAACGAACTGGAAATTGATTTTTCGGATAAGCTGAACATCATCACAGGCGAAACAGGAGCCGGTAAAAGTATTTTAATGGGTGCATTAAGCCTTATACTGGGCGAACGTGCCGATAGCAGCGTACTGCAGCAAAAAGAAAAAAAGGCAGTGGTAGAAGGCTCATTTAAAGCAATGAATAAAAAGGCCATCGGCGATTTTTTAAAAGAGAACGA
>JBKJLT010000065.1:0-3534 GCA_046596765.1 Ferruginibacter sp.
GAAAATACCAGCATTGATTTAAAAACAGGAGCGCTAACACTTAGATCTTCGGTTAACAGTGTTGTCGGGGCACAATTCGGAACCGTATCAGCACATACATTGAACCTATTTACCAACAATACAAATCGCTTAACAATATTAAGTGGCGGTAATGTGGGTATTGGCAACAATGCACCCAATGCTCCGCTTGCTTTCGCAAATGCTACAGGCAGAAAAATCAGCCTTTATGATGGAGGCTCCAATAATTACTATGGAATGGGAGTAGAATCAGGTCAACTACAAATATATACAGATGGTTCGCCCGGTAAAATAAGTTTTGGCTATTATACCGGCGGTACTTTTACAGAAAGAATGTATCTCACTAACAGTACAGGAACGCTTACTGTTAACGGCACTAATTATCCTTCTGATGCCCGCTATAAAAAACAAATTTCTCTATTACAAAACCCGCTGCAAAAAATTATGGCTATCAATGGCGTTGAATATTTTATGAGAACGGATGAATTTCCATCCAAATATTTTGATAACAAACTACAGGTAGGACTTATAGCGCAGGATGTAGAAAAAGTTTTGCCACAGGCGGTGCAAACTGATAAAGAAGGTTATAAGTCAGTTGACTATGCTAAAGTGGTTCCATTGCTGGTTGAAAGTATAAAAGAACAACAAAAACAAATAAATTTTTTTACAACGCATGATAAAGATCAGCAAAAACAAATTGATGAATTGAAAACGCTTGTTCAAAGTCTACTTAAACAATAATTTAATAAGGTTTGCCCCGCCATTAATTTAACGGTTATATTATTTCGCATCTATAGTATCCAAATAATAGAGCGATTGACTATAAAAACGTGACTGAAGAAAAAAAATAAATAATGGAAACAATTATCATCCCCACCAATAAGGGCTTGCAGTTCTTTAATACCGATAATATCATACGCATACAGGGTATGAGCAATTATTGCAAAATATTTTTTGCAGATAACAGCCATCCTTTAACTGTAGCTAAAGTGTTGCACTGGTTTGAAGAGCTTTTGCCCGCCGATGTTTTTTGGCGCACACACAAAACGCATTTGGTAAACAGCAGGTATGTAAAACAATTGCATACTGCTCAAAAACGATATATGGTTTTACTAAATGGCGAAATATTGGTGGTTAGCCGCCGCAGAGCCTCTTTGTTTAAAGAGATTGCATAAAAACGGTAATGCCAGTTTTTATTTTTCTTCAGGCAGGTCTCATGCACAGTACCCAACGCTTTACCAAAAAATTAATTTATCATCAACTGTGAGCCTTGCAGCCTTGCAGCATCTTTTGTGAAGATCCGCCTGAAAAAAGAAATTTCCGTTTAACCGATCAATGGATTGTGCTCCTATTCCGGAATTTCAGAGTACTTTTAAAGTATGCCACTCCTGCATACTTTTCTTTTTTTAAAGAAGGCAGTAAAAAAACTATTGCCTACCGCTGCTTTATTTTTTTTACAACCGCTTTATGGCCAAAATTCCGATTCGCTTTTTATTGAAGCTATTTACAATGCGGGTTTGAATCATATCCATACCAATACCGATAGCGCCATTTTCTTTTTTAATGAGGGAAAGAAACAAAGTGAAAACAGAAAATTGCCTTCCGGCCTTGTCATGTATCATACTTACAGTGCAGCATATCAAATTACATTGAACCTGAATAAAAAAGCATTTGATCACTATAATCAAGCCATTGAAATAGCCCAAAAAAACAACTTGAGTACCGACCTGGGATTAATATACCTAAAGAAAGGAACATTGAACCAGTTCACGGGTGAATATGCTAAAGCGGCTGAAAATTATCTTGCTGCTGCTTCACTTTTGAAAACAAATGAAGACCGGAAAAAAGTTATTGGGTTGTATAGAAATATAATATCAACGCTCAATAACCTGCAACAGCAAAACGAATCGCTACAGAATGTGCTACTTGCTTTGGAAAATGATAATACTGATGAACTTGAAATTGCCAGCATCCTTTCGCAGAAAAAAACAAGCGAAACAAGCCTGGATTTCCCTGACCAAACCACCCTTCGTGAAATAAGCGGGGGACAAACGTATGTGATTTTTGGTGGCGCCAAATTTCATATAGCTGACCTTTATGAATTGGGCAATTACAGCAACTACAGCAGTGTAAGAAAAATACCAGATGGAATGCTTTCCCGTATTCCTGATATCCCTCATGATGGCACTATACTGGCACAGGTTAATGGCGGGGCCAGTGTTTACCTGGTAAAAGATAAAATCCGCCATCGTGTTGACAATCCGCAGGTATTACAGTTTTTCGGCGGGTGGGATGCATTGTGTACCGTACCTGAAAACGGATTAAAACAAATACCTGAAGCCCCGGACCTGGTTACCATGCAAAATGTAAACAGCACGTTCAATTTCAAAAAACAATACGAGGCATTAAATGATACATTGAAAAAGGCATTGGAACAAAATAAATTCTTGCTAAATGAGGTTGGCAAAAAATTAAAAGAAAAAAATAATGTATCGCAAAAAAGAAAAATACTGCTTTGGACATCTGCCGTTGGTTTAGTTGCTTTACTGTTAATTAGTTTGCTCTTGGCTGGAAATTTCAGGCAAAGACAAAAAATCCAGCATCAATCCTTGAAGACGATGAAAGCGGAAGAAGAATTACAACAAAAAATGGCCGTGGAAAAAGAAAGAACAAGAATAGCCACCGATATGCATGACGACCTTGGCGCCGGCCTTACCAGAATAAAATTTATTACTGAGAATATCCTGGAGAAAACGAACGATACTGTATTGCAGCCCCAAATGGAAAAACTAAAAACATCTTCTATTGAATTGGTTGAAAACATGTCTGAGATCATTTGGGCCATGAATGAAAAAAACAATACACTGGAAGATTTATTATTTTACCTCAGATCCTATTCAGTTGACTATTGCAACGAGAACGGGCTGGTCTGCCAATTTATCCTCCCTGAAAATATTCCTCAAAAGATCATCGGGGGGCAAATCAGAAGAAATATTTTTCTTATTTTAAAAGAAAGCCTGCATAATATAGTAAAACATGCACGGGCTGAAAAAGTGATAATTGGGCTTCGGGTTAATGAGCTGTTATCGCTTACCATTGCTGATGATGGCAGAGGGTTTGAACAAGCCCTGCATCAAAATGGTAATGGTTTATTAAGTATGTCGCAAAGGGCTAAAGCATTAAATGGAAAATTATGGGTGAGCAATCCCGGAGGCACAGTTGTTCACTTGGAAGTTCCGGTATAACAAAAGTGTTAGTATAACATAAATAACAGCTAACTATATTTAAATAATGGAAGCAATTACAGTAAGTATAGTTGAAGATTTAACCGAGGTTAGAGAAAGCCTGGAGAACCTTGTCAGGGGGTCGGAAGATTTTTTGTTTCTGTCAGCTTACCCTAACGCTGAGATGGCGGAAAAAAATATTCCGCTGGAACAACCGCAGATCGTCATCATGGACATAAACCTTCCGGGCATTTCGGGTATTGAATGTATCCGGAAAATAAAATCTGCTTGC
>JBKJLT010000106.1:0-3569 GCA_046596765.1 Ferruginibacter sp.
TATCATTTGTATAAATTTTCGCATGGTGCAATTGGTGCAGCAGCTGCTGGTGATATATCAACAGAAAGTTGGGGGTTATTAAAAAGAGCGGCTTCAGTTTTTTCTTTGGCGTATTCACGGTTTAAAGATTTGACACAAGCCAGAACAGACTTAATAAAATTAAAAGAAGAAAAGAAAAGAGCCGAAGATGCATTAACCAATTTGCAGGCTGCACAAAAACAATTGGTGCAATCAGAAAAAATGGCGAGCCTTGGTGAGCTCACAGCAGGTATTGCACATGAAATTCAGAACCCATTAAACTTCGTTAATAATTTTTCGGAAGTAAGCAAAGAGCTATTGGATGAAATGAATGATGAATTGGAAAAAGGTAACCTGGATGATGTGAGGGGTATCATGAAGGATGTAATACAAAATCTGGAAAAAATTAATCATCATGGTAAAAGAGCTGATGGTATTGTAAAAGGAATGCTGCAACACTCAAGAAGCAGCAGTGGCGTAAAAGAACCAACAGATATCAATGCATTAGTTGACGAATACTTAAGACTTACTTATCATGGTTTGCGGGCAAAGGATAAAACCTTCAATGCAACTATAAAAACTGATTTTGACCCATCGCTTGAAAAAATAGATGTGATACCTCAGGATATCGGAAGAGTGATACTGAATTTATTGACGAATGCTTTTTATGCGGTAAGCGAAAAGAAAAAACAAGCTAGCGAAGACTACGAGCCAAAAGTTACCATAGCAACCAGTTTGATTCAGCCCCCTTCAGGGGGTCGGAGTATTGCCATAAAAGTATCTGACAATGCGGGCGGCATCCCTCAGAAAATATTGGATAAAATATTTCAACCATTCTTTACCACCAAACCCACAGGACAGGGAACAGGACTAGGTTTATCGTTAAGCTATGATATTATTACCAAAGGGCATGGTGGAGAATTAAAGGTGGAAACGAAAGAAGGTAAGGGATCAACTTTTTTAATTTTATTACCAGATAATAACAACTAATGAAATTGACTAAAAAAACAGAAGCCGAAGTACTGGAGGTTTACGAAATCTGGCTGCACAGCTATCTTAATGGTGATGTAAAAATGTACAATCATTATTTTGATGATGAATACCATTTTATAGGCTCTACCAACAATGAAGAGTTTTTAAACAGGAAGGATACCACAGCATTTTTTAAAAAAACAGTCGAACAGCTTTCAGGAAAATCTGATTTAAGAAACAGGAAAAGAACGATTGAGTTATTCGGGGAACTTGTTTTTATTACAGAAGTATTTGATGCTTATTTTTTGATGGGAACTGAATGGAAGTATTACGGACGGTTCCGTTTTACATCCACCCTTCGTAAAAATAAAGAGGGCTGGCGTTTTATATACCAGCATTTCTCTATGCCCGATTCCAAAGCACAGGAAGGAGAAACATTAGGTGCAGAACAGGTATCTAAAGAAAACCAGGAATTAAGAGATGCCATTAAAAGACGCACAATAGAACTTGAACACAAAACCCGCGACCTTGAAATTGAAGCTGCTTTAGAAAGAGTGAGAAGCAGAAGTATGGCCATGCACAACACATCCGAATTACAAGAGGTTATCCATACGGTTCATAAAGAATTACTCCTTTTGAATATTGCTATTAATGGAGGTTCATTTATTGCTATTAATAGTGACATTGATACAACACTTCGCTGCTGGGGTTCAGGCGGAACTGCAAATACTTCAGAAGAAGTACATCTTCCGCTGTATGAAAAACCCTTTTGTTCCAATCTTATCAACAGTATAAAAAACGGCCCCGGATTTTTTACAGAAGAATACACACAGAAAGAGAAAAAGGATTTTTTCACCTTTCTATTTAAGCATGCGCCCTGGTCAAAGCTGGATGCTAAACAGCAAAAAGAAACCCTTTCAAGTCCGGGAGGATATACCCGATTGTGTTGTGTATCTCAGCATACCAGTATTTTTATTATCAACCATTTTGGCGATAAGTTTTCAACGGATGATAATGATATTCTCCAACGCTTTGGAAAAGTTTTTGAACAAACCTATACCCGTTTTCTCGATTTGCAAAAAGCAGAAGCACAGGCAAGAGAAGCACAGATTGAAGCAGCATTAGAAAGAGTGCGAAGCCGGTCTCTTGGAATGCAAAAAAGTGATGAGCTAAATGAAGTAGTATCAATACTTTTCGAAAAATTAAAAGAACTGAAAATTCCTGCAACAGCAGTCGGCATCGGCATTTATATTGATGGCTCAAAAGACTTGAACGGTTATGTATGTGGCGAGAATCAAGATGGCTTAGTACTTACCAATTATCGCCTCCCTTTTTTCAAACACAAAATATGGGACGATATCACAAAGGCCCGTGAAAAGCAATTCGAATTTTTAATTGGCCATTATTCGAAAGAAGAAAAAAATTCCTTTTATGAATATCTGTTTGAGCACACTCCGGAATTAAGGCAATTGCCGGACGATATCAAGAGCATGATATTTGAAAGTCCGTCGTATACTATTTCAATGCTGGCAGTTACTAATGCATGGTTTAATATCAATGACTTTGACGAAAAATTATTATCTGAAAATGAACTTGATATCATTAAGCGTTTTGCAAGAGTTTTCGACCAGGCTTATACCCGCTTTCTCGATCTGCAAAAAGCAGAAGCGCAGGCAAGAGAAGCACAGATAGAAATTGCGGTAGAAAGGATTCGGGCCAAAGCACTGGCCATGCATAAATCGGAAGAAATTTTAAACGTTGCTGTATCACTTCGGGAAGAAATGGTAAAACTGAATTTGCAGGGTGTTGTTGCTGCCACCATCTTCCTGGAGCAGGCTAACGGTAATTACCGTCTTTGGGATCTTACAGAATTGACCGTTACAGAAAACGGTGCCCGCCTAAGTTTGGATATTGAATTTAATCCGGATACCATCGATCCTGACCTGTTCTTCTTAAAATTCCTTCGGTCAACTGATAAATATTTAATCGTTGAAACGAATAAAGCCGATTTTGAAAAGTGGGCAGCCTGGTATCGCCACTATGATGCTGCCGGTTCAGATAAGTTTCTTCAATATCTTCAGACTACTTCAAGCTTACAGTCATGGCATGCAGCAGTTCCACTGGAAAAGGGCAGGTTGAAAGTTGATTTTACGAATCCGCCACCTAAGGAAATGGAAATTATTCTCCCCAAAATAGCTGCTGCTTTTGACCTGGCTTATACCCGTTTTCTGGATATACAAAAAGCAGAAGCACAGGCAAGAGAAGCACAGATTGAAGCAGCATTGGAAAGAATACGTTCAAAGTCGTTAGCGATGTATAAAACGGATGATCTGGGCGATGTAGTTAGTGTGTTATTTGAGCAGATGCAAGGGCTGAGCGTTGATATGGGCTTTGCATCGGTAAGTATTTTTATTTTTGAAAAAGACTCAAGAAATATGACCCAATGGATTCAGCTTCCCGATGGAGTTGTGTCGCTTCGCATTCCTTATTTTGAACACCCGATATCATTCGATCTGTTTAATGCTAAAGCAAGTGGGGTTGATTATTTTTCTAAGGTTTATACTGTTGAAGAAAAAAAC
>JBKJLT010000381.1:0-4474 GCA_046596765.1 Ferruginibacter sp.
TCAAAATTATCTACACCGATAACCTTAAAGCCTTTATTTAGCAGTAAAGTACAAACATGACTTCCGATAAAACCAGCACAGCCTGTAACTAAAATAGTAACCATATAGCTGTAAAAATAATGATAATAAGATTTCCGGTATATAATATTCCTGTTTTAAATGCTGATTTCCTTTTTACGGCCTTCTTAAAATGGTATACTTAGCCGGTGCAGCAGTAAAAACAATGAGTATATTGCAGTATAAAATATGATAGTTTATTATTTTGCCTTAACCTTTAACCAATTAATCTTCAGTCCGGCCAATGCAGTACATAACCATTTTTGATTATCTTTTATTGCCGGTTTATCTATACATTTTTTATTTAATTGTAAAAAGGATTTCTGTAAAATATCCCGATGCTGAATTGCGGAAGTATTTCTTTGTATCTTTTTACCTGCACATGCTGGGTGCTGTAGCCTATGCGCTGATGGTGCAATATTATTATGGCTATGGCGATTCATTTGTATTTTATTATGGCGGCAATTTTTTGAGTACGCAGGTAATGAATGATGCCGGCAGTGTTAAATTCTTTTTTAAACCTGCCGCTGAAGTAAAAGCCTGGTTTGACATGGAAGTGGGCGATATTAATTATTCCGGGTATTTTGGTATAGCGTCCAATTTATTTATCATGAAGATTTCTGCAGTGCTTTCACTGATCTCCTTCAACAAGTATCTTATCACCACGTTATTTTTTGGGGCTTTTTCTTTTGCGGGATTATGGAAGTTATTTCTGGTATTTAAAGATATAAATAAAGATAAACGGGTGAAACTGCTGGCCTGGACTGTATTGTATATGCCATCAGTCTGGTTTTGGGGAAGCGGACTTATTAAGGATTCTGTGTGTATGGGAGGTATTGGTTTTATTATACATTTTTTGTACAGGATTTTTATAAAAAAAGAATTTTCTATTAAAAGTTTAATTGCCTTAATCGTTTTAATATATGTGGTTGGCAGTATTAAAAGCTATATTATAATCGTATTGGCCATTTGCCTTTCTGTATTTGTTTTTTATAAATTTATCAATCCCTTTAAAAATCTGGTCATCAGGGGATTTATTATATTGATTTTTCTTTTTACAATGGCTACTGTGGCCTTTATCACAAACTTTGGTGAACAGTTACAGATTTTGATTGATGAATCAAAGGTTGCGGTAGATACGTACCAAAGAAATTATGATGCTGTTCAGAATGAAGATGAAAGAAGCATGGGAAAAGTTAAAGCTGAGGAAATTGATGCGTCAATAACGGGCTTAATATTACATTCTCCAATCGCTGTTTTTACCTGCCTTTTCAGGCCTTTTATCTGGGAAAGCCGGAAAATATTTATCTTATTCAGCGCATTCGAATCTCTCCTACTACTTTTATGTACAGTTTATGTTATCATTAAACTTAAATTTTTAGGATTCTTCAAAGAGATTTTTGCCAACCCCTTTGTTTTAGTTTCTTTTTTAATAGCCATTTTCTTTGCCCTTATAATCGGTTTTACCACTTATAATTTTGGAACCATGGCCAGGTATAAAATAGTTTTACTTCCGTTTTATTTTTTTACAATCGTTTATTTATATAATGCTTACAAAGAAAAAGAAAAAAAGCCAATGTAGCTTTTAATGACTTTTATTACCTGCTGGCAGGCGATTCTGTGTTTCAGTAAGCATATTCAATCCTGTTTGGGTTAAATCAATTAATTTTACCGCCATTAAATTATTTTTATCATTCATGAATGACCATAATAACCATACCGGAGCGCTAGTAATTTCGCTTGACTATGAATTATTGTGGGGCGTTTGGGATGTTGCAACCAAAGAAAAATACGGAGCTCATATAACGGGCGTAAAAGCCGTAATTCCTGCTTTATTGACAGCATTTGAAAACCACAACATTAAAGCCACCTTTGCAACAGTTGGCATATTATTTTCAAAAGACAAGCACGGGCTTACGGAATTTATACCTGATAAAAAACCGGCATACAGTAATCCGGAATACAATGTTTACATTAAAGAGTTTGCCACAATGGGTAATAATGAAAATGACGACCCTTATCATTTTGGCTATTCACTTTTTGAAATGATAAAGCAAAGTCCTCACGAAATTGCCACGCACACATTCAGCCATTATTATTGTCTCGAAGAAGGGCAATCGGCCGAAGAATTTGATGCTGATATTAAAGCCGCCCTAAAAATTGCAGCAGCAAATAACATAAACATCAGCAGTTTGGTTTTTCCCCGTAACCAGATCAACGAGGAATATTTACCGGTTCTGGCAGAAAACGGCATCAAAGTATATCGCGGTAATCCTGAATCGTGGATATACAAGCCCCGGAAATTTTCAGCCGAAGTTCCCTTTATACGCCTTTGCCGCCTGCTGGATACTTATTTCCCGGTTTCGGGATATAACACTTTTGCTGTGATAAAAGATGAAGCATTTCCTGTTAATGTGCCGGCCAGCCGCTTTTTAAAACCTTATAATAAAAACTTAGCCTGGCTTGAAAAACTGAAGTTAAAAAGGATAATGAACGAAATGACTTATGCGGCAAATAAGAAACAACTATATCATTTATGGTGGCATCCGCATAACTTTGGAATTAATATCAAAGAGAATATGGAAAATCTTACTGTTCTTTTAAAACATTATCAGTTCCTGCATGCAAAATACGGTTTCGCCAATCTTACCATGAAAGAAGCCGCAGGTCTTTAAAATCTGTCTGTTAAGTCTCTAAAGTATTCAGCTTTACATGCAACAAAAAAAAATTATTTTATTGGCTTCCGATTGCGAATCATCCCGCTGGGTATATAATGCGTTGGAAGCAACTGTAAATATTGAAGCTGTTATTCTTGAGCAACCCATCTCTAAAAAAGAACTGGCCAAAAACCGGATCAAAAAAATTGGATTATTCCGGGTTATAGGGCAGGTTTTATTTTCAACGCTTGCCGTTCCTTTGTTGAGAAGAAGATCGAAAACCCGAAAAGCATATTTAATAAACAAATACCGGTTAAATAATAGTGACTTTAAAAGTGTAATAACTCATAGGGTAAGTTCAGTAAATGAAGCTGATTGCCTGAGTGCAATACAATTATTAAACCCGGATATTATTGTTGTTAACGGAACAAGAATCATTAGTAAAAAAATATTGCAAAGTACCCATGCAATTTTTATAAATATGCATGTGGGCATTACACCGCAATACCGCGGAAGCCACGGAGGTTATTGGGCTTTATATAATAATGATGTTGAAAATTTTGGCACAACCATTCACCTCATTGATGCCGGTGTAGATACCGGCGCAGTAATTAAGCAGGTGTTTATTAAACCAGATAAACCCGATAATTTTACAACCTATCCGGTATTGCAGGCCGCTGTTGGTATTGATGCGTTAAAAGAAGTGTTAACCAATATGATAGCTGGCAACTATCAAACAATAAAACATACCGAAAAAGGTAAAATGTATTTTCAACCAACATTGTGGCAGTATTTAAACGGCGCTGTGAAATAAAATTATTTATGAAATCTTACAATAAACCTTCGCTGCAAACCATACCCGCAATCAATAAACCAATTGAGGTTTTTACAACACTTGACAGTAGTGAAAATATGGATGCAGGCGTAGTGAATGATTTTGGTGATGAATGGAAAAAATTTGCTGTACACACTGATGAAAGTGTAAAAGAATTACGCAAAGAATATTTTGATATAATAGATGAAACTATTGTAAATAAAAATACTTACATGATTGATATTGGCTGTGGTAGCGGCCGGTGGACGGATTACTTTGTTGACAAGGCTGCATTTATTGAAGCCATTGACCCAAGCGATGCGGTGTTTGTTGCAGACAAGATGCTGGGACAAAAAGATAATGTACGCATTACAAAAGCCAGCGTTGATACAATTCCCTGGGATGATGAAACTTTTGATTTTGGTATGAGCATCGGCGTGCTACATCATATACCCGATACAAAAAAAGCGCTGATGAGTTGCGTAAAAAAAATAAAGAAAGGTGGTTATTTTTATGTGTATCTATATTACCGCTTTGATAACCGGGGAATAATTTTTAAAACAATTTTTTACCTGTCGGATAGTTTACGAAAGATTATATCCCGGATGCCGCAGGGCCTGAAAAGATTTACCTGCGATATGCTGGCTGTTTTAATTTACTGGCCATTATCCAGGTTTGCAGGTTTATTGCATAAAATGAAACTACACAGTTTAGCCAAAAAAATTCCGTTGGAGCCTTACTACAATAAACCGTTTTATAATCTCCGGAACGATTGCCTCGACCGCTTTGGCACCAAGCTGGAACAGCGTTTTTTAAAACCCGAGATTGAGGCGATGATGAAAGAAGCCGGATTATCAGAAATAAGGTTTGGAGAAAAATCGGCTTTTTGGCATGCCGTGGGCAAAAAAGTATAACCCTTACAACCCAAGGCTCTTATACCAAGCTG
>JBKJLT010000239.1:0-6341 GCA_046596765.1 Ferruginibacter sp.
ATGAAATGCGATCCATGTGTTGGCAACCCCCCAACCGAACAGGACCTGGTGCAGAGTGGCGTTTGGTGGCTGGGTAATAAAGACTGGAGTGATTACAGCGATGTGGACAATGAAGAGCCGGATAATGGCAGCAAGAATGTTCATTTTACCAGGTTGCATTTCCGGTACAACCGCAACTCTTTTCCGCAAGACCTTATGTTTCAGGTAACGCCTAACACACTAAACTACCAGGCAAGATATATTATCACCCATCCCGCCAGCGGAGATTTTAATTGTGCTGCCGGTAAAAAATACCTGCAGGATTTAAAAGCCCGGAGAAAAAAAGAACTGATGGAACTGACTGCATTGACCGGCACTAACATTAATAACTGGCAGGATGAAGCCACAGCTAAAAATGATGAAGAAACAAACGTATCGGCACAATACGCAACTTTATTGCCGCAGCTAAAAGATGAAATGGAAAACAAAGAAAACCTGCCCGTTGGTATTCTTTTATTTGCTGCTGCTATGCTGGGTGGCGCAGGTTTAATGAGGTGGAAAGGAATAATTTAATCCCCATAGCTATTGGGAGTTGGCTACACAGGTTTGGTTTTAGGTTTATGCTCCGCTTATTGCAAGCGGAGCATTTTTATGTAATAAAAAACCCCCGCAAAATTAATTGCAAGGGGCTTTTTGTTCGCATTCACCTTTAAAGCTATTTTCCTCCGCCACCGGCTGGCCTTTGTGGCCTTAATGAAGGTTCAATTTCATCTTTCCATTGTTTCATTTGTGCTTCAGTAAAAATTGCTTTTAATTTAGCATCTCTTGCATCTGCAAATTCTTTACGCTTCGCCTGCATAGCATCACGATCTCCACCGCTTGCTCTTACTTCATCCATCGCCTTTTGCTGCCCGTTAACAAAATCAGTAATAATAACATCTGCTTTCGCTTTTGTGTCGGCATCTAATTTTAATGGCTCCATTTTTTCAATGGTAAACTTTATTCTTTCTTCCGGCGACATGCGTTGACCTCCGCCACCTTGTGCATTTGCAGCAGTAATGCTTAACATGGCTGCAAAAGCCATCAATACCAATTGTTTTTTCATGTTTATTTTTTTAAAAGGTTTGTGAACTATTCAATTAAACGGCGGTTATTAAGAAACCCGTCGTTAAATTATTTGCCTGGCTGCTTTTTTTGGGTTTCACTACCCCTTCTGTTTAAAACTTTTCCAAAAAGCGAATCAAATTTTGGCAATTGTTCCGGCGTACAAAGCAATCTTATCTTTTTTAAATGATTAAACATGCGCAGTTCCATCGCTTTTTGGGTGGCCGCAGATCTGTCGGCAACAATATTCATAGTTGAGTCGCTAAAATTTTCGGCCGCCAATTCCTTAAACTGTTTGTCTTTCGAACTCCTCAGGCTGTCGAACATACTTTTAATATTATCCCGGTGTCTGCTGCTCAGCGTATCATACTGCTGCAACTGTGCTGAACTAAATCCAATTTCATTTTTCAAAAAACGGGCAATCATTGCTTTTCTATCCTCGTGTTTATAATGCCTGCCACCATCCTTTTTTAGTAAGAAAAAAGATACCAATGCTATGTTTACAATCACCAGCAACACTATGATAGCAACAAATACTTTGCTTCTGTTTTGTGTGTTTATCATTATGGTTGTGTATTTTCTGTTTCATAAATGCCTGCTACGGTGTACGAAAAATCATCAGCCGTATTTTGCACGGCCACATCGGTAGTAGCAATCTGTGTTTCCGTTTTATTTAAAAAAATAACTGTTGTATTAATTAACAGCACTAAGCAAACTACAGTTAAAGCCACGACAGGCTTAGCTATAAACCAACCCGCTTTTTCCCAAACAGATCCGGCACTTTTGCTCATCCGTGCATTGATACGTGTAAGCAAATAAGGCCTGGGTTCTGCACGTTGTGCATCATCCACGCTGCTCAGCGCTTCTTCAATTTGTTTATTTATCTGTTCCTGACTGTTCATATAGCATATTTTTTGCGCAGCATCCTGCGGATTATTCCGGAATATTAATGTCGTAATATTTTTTTAATTCTTTTTTTAAACTTGCTTTTGCCCTGCCCATCAACGATTCTACCGCATACAAAGTTGTGTTCATTATCTCCGCAACTTCCTGGTAACTCTGTCCTTCCAGTTTATGCAGCGTAAAAGCAATGCGTTGTTTATCCGGTATCTGTTTAAGTGCATTAAACAATTCATTTGCCCTTTCCTTTTTCTCCATTTTTACACCGGGGTGGTTAAATTCAACCGGGTGTAACTGCTCCTCTCCATCTGCACCAAACAAACTTTGCACAAAACCAAAACGCTTTTTTCTTTTCTTTTTCTTCTCATGGTCAAGCGCTTTACCGAGTGTAATGCGGTACAGCCAGGTAGAAAATTTTGAATCTCCTTTAAAAGAACTTACCGATCTGAATACCTGAATAAAAACCTCCTGTGTAATATCATCTGCATCATCTTCATGTTGCACAATACCAAGTGCTGTATTATAAATCATTACCTGGTAATCATCAACCAGCTTTTTAAAAGCGGCTTCTTCTCCCTGCTGTAGTTGTACAACTAATTCCGTTTGGTTCAAAACATTTACTTTATGTCCGGTTTAAAATTACTTAAAAGCCGGGACCAAAACCACCGCCGCCGCCGGGCCTTCCGCCCCCAAAATTTCTATCGCCACCAGTTGATGCTTTTGCTACGCCAAAGTTTTTAAGGCTGTAGGTGAAAGTTAGCATAAAATACTGTTTTAATACCTGTGTTTGTGAATCTGTAATCTCAGTACCTGTAATCGTTCTGGTAATACTTTGATTTTGTTTCATCAGATCAAAAACTGACAACTTAAGTTCGCCTGCTTTATTCTTTAAGAATTTTTTACCAATGGCTGCATTCCACAACCAGAAACGTTGATTAAGTCCTTGTGCCAATCCGGTATAGGTGTTTCCGGAAATATCGTTTTGTACAAACCATCCTTTTTTACTTAACAGGTTAACCTGTGCACCAATAACCTGATTAAGAGATTTACTGGTTGTACTGCTGGTTGTATTGGTTTTAGAATTTGTGAAATTAGCATTGTATGATACATTAAAATCTACGTATTCACTTATATTACTCGCCAGTACCACGCCACCGTTATAAGCATAGCTGTTTGTAAAAGCTTTCTGATAGTTTATCAATCCCGGTAATTTGGAATAACTGAAGCCTGCACTCAGACTGAAAGTAGTTTTTATAAATTTCAAGGGCATACTGTATGTAAAAAATGTACGAAGGCTTCTATAGCCATCCAGATTTACCGGTTTTGAAAATTGCGAGTTTTTTTTAACAATTACATTATTAATAACGGAATCGTTTTTTACAAAGTAAGATCCGTTTGAAATATAATCGCTTGCAGTTTGTAAAAACAAGTTGGCAAAAAAGCTTTTACTTGTTTTTGAATTAGTATAGGAATAGCGGCCTGACACGAAATGTGTATACGATTGTTTTAAGTTTGGATTACCGCTGTTTACGAATAAAGAATTGGTATCACTTACAACATCCTGCAACTGGCTGATAGAAGGAAAATTGGTTGATGCCCTGTAAAACACACGAACATTCACATTGGCAGAAAGTTTTTTGCGCCACATTAAATTAGGTAATATATTGGCGAAAGATTGATTGACTGTGGTTGCTGTAGGAAATGTACGCTGGCTTTCCAGTTTTGAATGCTGGAAATTTATACCAAACGAAAGCTGTTCGTCCCTGCTTTGCCCAAGCCGGTAATTAATTCCTGCATTGTTGGTAATGATAGTATTATCAAAAACGCTAGATAGTTTATCATCGAATATGCTGTACTTCTGCCCATCAAAATTAAATGTTTGCTGATTGGATTTGTTTTTTTGTATGGTAGGGCTGTAATCAATTTGTAACTGGCCTTTTTTTCCAATAGGTTCTGTAAAAGCTATATTTCCTCCTATAGTTGAACCGTTGGTTTTACTATCTCTGAACCTGTTTGATAAAATCTCGGTAGTATCGTTTATGTAATAATATTTGTTATTGTTATCTGTGATAGTTTCTCCGTTGTTTTTACTCCATGCGGTATTTAAGCCAATTGAAAAACTGCGGCCTTTTTTTGGAAATGAGTGACGGAACATAATAGTGTTTCTGATATTGTAACCATTTCTGTCTGCCGAATTATTAGTCCGCGTTACACCAGTTGAATCGTTTTCTGCATAAAAATTTTGTGTGTACGAAGTTGATGAAGAATTATTTTTTTGATAACTGATGTTGGGAATAATAAATATTGAGTTGGCTGAATCTATTTTGTATTCCAGCCTCGCATTAAGCCTGTGATTGGTATTAACTGATGATGAGTTTGTTTTTTGCAGGCTAAACAGATTTTTTGTTGGTTGAAAACTTTCCGTACTACTCAGGCTTTCATTATTATTGCGGCTGTTGTTAAAAAAATAACTGCCTGTAATCGTCAATTTTTTATTGTACACATTACTGAAATTAATGCCGGCTGCATTGGTTTGGCTTATGCCATTTGCCTGGCCCACATTAAAATTATCTGCACCGCCGCCACCCTGGCCACCTCTGCCGCCGCCACGTCCGCCTCCACCGCTGCTGCTGGTTACGCCCAGCAAATCCTGCGATGCAAAATTTTGCACGTTTATATTGTTGAAGTTTCCAACAAGAGCAATACGCCTGTCGCCTTTAAAAAAGCTAACATTACCACCCGCAGAATATCGGCTGTCTGTACCAACTCCTGCATAAATTCTTCCAAACTGCCCGTTTTTAATACCCGATTTAGTAACGATGTTCACCGTTTTTTGTGAGTTACCATCATCAAAACCGGTAAGCTGTGCCTGGTCGCTCAGCCTGTCAAAAACCTGTATTTTATCAATTACTGATGCTGGTAAATTTTTAAGAGCCGCAGTAGCATCATCCCCAAAAAAATCTTTACCATCAACAGTTACTTTTCTTACCTGTTCTCCCATGGCTGTCACCGTGCCATCTCTGCCAACAGTAACGCCGGGTAATTTTTTAATCATATCCTCGGCAGTTGCATCAGGATTTACTTTAAACTGAGCGGCACTGTATTCGGTTGTATCGCCTTTTTGCCTTGCGGGTGCGGCTTTGGCCACCACGGTAACATCGCCCAGATTGGTAGCTACTTTTGCAATGCTAAAAGGTAAAGGGGTAAGGTTACTTGCCTGCAAATTAACCCGCTGTTCTATTTTTTCGTATCCGGTAAAGCTGATATAAATTTTATAGCCTCCTGCATTCAGTTTATTAAGAGTAAAATTTCCGTTTTTATCAGTTACTACCAGCTTTATCTGCGAAGAATCTCTAACCGAAACCAACTTTACAGTTGCTCCTACAACTGCCGATTTATCGCTTTGATCGGCAACTTTACCTTTAAGCGATATATCCTGACTTTTTACTACTACAGCACCCACACTAAAAATTACTACTAACAGAAACGATCTTAAACTCATAAATTTTCTTTTGTATGCCTCTTAGACGATGGATTAAAAGAAAACTGTCGGTTAAAGCAGCTTTTTTAAGTAAAAGCTGCCTTTGTGGTAGCAGCGGTATATAGATTGCATGAAAGACAATAACCTGTTATTAACCTGTAGCTGCTCATCAAATAGTTAAATTGCCTATTTAGAATTAACTTGCAGCCCTAAAAATAAAACGACGTATTATGGAATATGGCAAATTAGTATCGGTAACCGGCTTACCGGGATTGTTTGAATTGTTATCTTCAAAAGCAGATGGCGGTGTTGTAAAATCGCTGGAAGACAAAAGCACAAAGTTTGTAAGCACACGGGTTCACCAGTTTTCGCATCTGGAAAGTATAGAAGTATTTACCACTACTGAGAATGTGAATTTGGTAGATGTATTTACCGCCATGGCAGCCAGTACAGAAGAAATGCCTGTTGAAGGCGATGCTGCTGCCGTAAAAAAATATTTTGAAAAAGTTTATCCTACGATGGATTTTGCCCGTGTGTATGCAAGCGATATGAAAAAGATGGTAAAATGGTTCGGCGTCTTAAAAGCAAATGATGTTGAAATAAAATTATCTGAATTACCGGAAGGCGATGCAGCAACCCCGGAAACTATTAAGGCAAAACCTTCGGCAGTTAAAACGAGTGCTGTAAATAATGCCCCGGCCAGAAAAATAAATACGCCGAGGAAGATGGCTTAACTTGCCTTCGGCAATTTTTTTGTTTGCACAGGAGGTTTTGTCATTTCGACGAAGGAGAAATCTTTTAACTCTTGAAATAATGAAAGTTTCCAAAACAGTTTATTCGGTTTACATACTCACCAATTTTACCAAGACTGTTTTGT
>JBKJLT010000331.1:0-13062 GCA_046596765.1 Ferruginibacter sp.
CAAATCTAAAGTCCAGATCGGTAATGGTGCCTGCACCGGATATAGTAATTGGAATATCTATACCAGCAGGTATATTATCAGGTATTAATACCGGAGGGCCGGTATAGCTGAATGTAGCTAAACAAGGGGTTATCGGAGCATTATAAATAACTGTATTATCTGTACTGGTTGATGCGCTGTTATTTTGTGCACAGGCACCCTGAGCAACACCCGCAGGAATAGTAGCTATTACCGTACCGCTTCCAGTCATGCCCGATACAGCTACATTGTAGGTGGTAGGTCCACCAGTTACAACTTTTGTAGTCGCACCCGCTGTACCTGATAAAGTTACCCCAGCAGCAGTAAATCCGGTTACAGCTTGACTGAATACCACGGTGAAATTAATTGGCGATACAGATGTAGGATCAGGCTGTGCTGCAGCCTGGTTAATAGTTACCGTTGGTGCAGCAATAGTATAAGTAACTGTATTATCTGTACTGGTTGATGCCAGGTTGGTTTGGGCCGCGGCGTTCTGACAAACTCCGGCAGGAATGGTAGATATTACCGTTCCGCAGGTTGTCATACCCGATACCGCAACATTATAAGTAGTTGGGCCACCGGTGACTACAGCACTTGTTGCACCAGCCGTTCCACTCAAGGTAACATCGCCGGTTGTAAAACCGGTAACAGGTTGGTCAAATACCACCGTAAAGTTAATTGGTGATATTGATGTAGGATCAGGCTGCGCTGCTGCCTGGTTGATGGTAACAGTTGGAGGAGTTGCCGGTAAATTATATGTAACTGTATTATCAGTACTTGTTGACGCATTATTAGGATCGTTTGTAACATTTATACAAACGCCTGCCGGTATCGTTGCAATTACAGTTCCGCTGGATGTCATACCAGATACTGATACAGTATAGGTTGAAGTGGTTACAGGTATAACTGTTGCTGTAGTGGCACCAGCAGTTCCTGATAAGGTCACATCACCTGTAGTAAATCCTGTTACAGGCTGATCAAATACAACCGTAAATAAGATTGGTGATACGGATGTAGGATCTGGCTGAGCCGCTGCCTGGTTGATTGTTACATTAGGGTTTGCAGTTGTAGTAGGAATAATTGCAGAGAATATACCACGACCATGCGTTCCGGCGGCTATTGTTCTGTCACCTGCCCGATATTTAATCATATCCGTTCTCACCGTAGGGAAACTGTTGTTGGCAGTCCATATAGTAGCAGCACCGTTAATTAAATCTGTTTCCCAAACACCTGTTTCAGTTGCAATATATGCTTTGGTATCACTATCAGGATGAAACAGTGCCCATCTTACAGGCATATCGGGCAGGTTACCATCAATTGCTGTCCAGTTGGTGCCGCCGTTTGTTGTTACCCATATATTTAGCACACCATAATTTGTAAAAGTGGCTATTAAATTCTGATCATTAGAGCCAGTAACTACAGAGTTAACATAGCCTGTAGGCATGCCTGCACCGGTGTTAATTGCCGTACCGGCAATGGATGTTCCTACATCGGCATTATCAACTCGTATTATGCCACCGATGCCAGTACCAAAATAAACGCGGTTAGCAGTATAGGGCGATACATGTACTGCTGAAACATTGCCACCTGCAAATCCAGATGAGGTAACTACATCTGTCGAAGCGCCGGTCCGGGGATCGTTCCATCTAAGGAAAGTACCTGCGTTATTACATGCATAAATCTTAAAATTAGTATTATCATAATCCCATGGGTTAACAAACCTGCCGGTACTTTGATTATTTATTGGCGTTGTCCAGTTTAAACCGCCATTTACGCTTCTGCGATAAACATTGAATACGAAAGATCCAAACTGAAAATCACCATTGTTTTGATCTATAGCCGAATAACAACCGTCTCCGCCTACAACCTCGGCCGAACTGTCTAATCCAGGGTGGTCTAAACGATGCATGCCATTATCCTGTGCACCCGCAATAAAATAATTTGGTTTTGTAGGATGAATAGCAATTGAATAAAACTGTTTTAATCGTAAGCCTTTATTTCTATCGCCATTCGTTGTTCCGCCATTCGTTGAAAAATGCACACCTCCATCGCAGTTAAACATAAGTTTGGTTCCGCCATCCCACCATTGTATATTATGCTGATCGGCATGAACGTAGAACCCGGGAGTAGAAGTTGCCCAGCTCGAAAGCTGTGACCATGAATTTCCGCCAGTAGTTGATTTCCAGTTATCTAAAGCGCCTACAATAACTTCGTTCGAATTGGACGGATTAATGGCACATGAGAGGTTGTACCATGCCTGGCCCGCTCCCCAGTTACCGCCATTGGGTTGCGAAGGGATTGCTGCCCAGTTTGCACCCCCATCTGTTGATTTCCAGATGGTGGGTACCTGGTGGCTTGCATTATCAGGGCAGGCAAATAAAACATTACCGCTGATGCCCAGTTCGGTTCTTTGGTTAAAAGTTGTAAATGGAGTTGCAGCGGCTATCCATCCCGCAGCAGAGGTAACTGTTGCAGGATTATCTGTATAACTGTAACCCGAAGTGCTGAAAATACCCGTGGTAACGTGTAATCTTGCTGCCTGCGAGGAAGAACTTAACTCAAGGTCACAAATACTGGTGCCAATACCGGCGGGTGTAATGGTTGTCCAGGTTGTACCACCATCGTTTGAACGTACTAAACCTGTATTACGTGTTCCCAGATAAACATTTCCCTGGAAATCGCACAGTATCCTCGTGCAGTTAATAAATGCTGTGCTGTTGGGCAAAAGATTCCAGGTAATACCGGCATCGATACTTTTAAATACACCAATACCTCTTACAGCATCGGCGTTACCAAATGATTCGCCAGTACAGAAATACATGATATTCTGAAACCCTGTCCTGGGGTCCTGGCAAATGGAAGATACAGCCATGTTGGCAAAAAAATCATTTACTAAAGTCCAGTTGGCTGGATTATTATTGATATTGGTTGTTTTCCATAGCCCACCATCAACTCCTCCAACCCAAACTGTGTTATGGGTAGGGTCAAGAGAATCAATCATAGATGCTCTGATCCTGCCGGCTGTTTGTTGTCCAGGAGGGCGCGGATTACCACCGATTGAGAAATCACCATTGGGGCCTCTTTCAATCCACGACAATGCAGTTGTAAAATTTGATGAAGAATTTTTTGACTGCTCGGTCTTTTGAATAGCCTGCCACAACTTTCCCACGGGAACTTTTCCTGTTATCAGGTCTTTTGTACGCTCTATTTCAAACTCAATCGCCTTACCTGGCCCGTCATATTTGTCATTCTCTTCTTCAACTTCATTCTTCTCTTTTTTGTTTTCTCTTTTTTCGTTACGCAGTTCCTTGCTCCCTTTCTTTGTCTGGGACAGTGTTGTAAGGGTTGTAAAGAGTAAACAAAAAGTAAACGAGAGGAGTAGTAATTTTCTCATAATAGACTGTTAATGTGTAAATAAAAATCCTTTAGGGAGGTTAATGAAACTCTAAATTAAAGAAATTTTTTGTAAAAACTTATTTTGTAAATAAATTTTAAAGTAGTTCTGCCTTAAAAAAAAGTAGCTACAATAACACAAGCCTGTATTTTGAAGCCAAATACAGGCTCAGACAATTACAAATAATATCAAAGCACAAAGGTGTAAAGTGTATGCCCATCTGATAAGTTTTTATTCTCCCTCGTGGGAATAAGCATTATTGACAAAAAAATTCCGTAGACCAATAATAGTGCAGCTTTAATTACTCCCAATCTCCGATCTTCCTCTAATCTTAACTAATCAAAAGTCGGGATTCTCCAACCAAATAAAAACACCATTTTCCCTGTATTCTACATTAAATGTTTTTAGATGATACCCTTCGCCACTTACATTTCTCCCGTTTTTCAGGCTGAATTTGTATTTGTGCAGGGGGCAAACTAAGTTCCCAAGCGCATCTAAGTGGCCATCAGCCAGTAAGCCCCCGGCATGAGGGCATTTTTGAGTGCAGGCAAAAAGTTGGTTGTTGTGTTTGGCAAGGCAGATTGTTTTGCCGTTTATGTCCAGTTCGGCAAGGCCGTTGGCATTGAAATTTAATTGGGAGATGTTATCGGCTATTTTGTGCCAGGTTGGTTTTGAGGTTGTAGCCATTGATTTATTTTTAATTCCCTTCGGGAATTCTTTATTTGCCACAGAAGCACGGAAACACAGAAAAAATGCATGTGACCTGTCCATCGACCGCTTACTTTGTTTAATAAAAAAACTCGGCCCTGTATGGATAGCGTATCCGGTACATTTCCCTTACTTCATTAAGTACTGCCTTTCGCAGGTTCTCCAGGTTTGTACGTTCGGTAGCCGAAATAAATACACAAGGACCCTTGGTTTCATTTTGCCAGCGCTGTTTTAAATCGTCGAGTATTTCAAGCTTCACTGCGGGTTCAAGCCACTGATCAAATGCCTGTTCTTCGTATTTATCCATTTTATTAAAAATAGTAATTACCGGTTTGTCACCGGCTCCCAAATCGGCTAAGGTTTTATTAACCACATTTAATTGTTCCTCATATTGCGGATGGGCAATATCCACCACATGCAGCAACACATCTGCTTCACGAACTTCATCAAGAGTGCTTTTAAAACTTTCAACCAGGTGGTGCGGCAGTTTGCGTATGAATCCAACCGTATCGCTCAGTAAAAAAGGGGTTTGTTCAAAAACCACTTTTCGGGTAGTGGTATCAAGCGTGGCAAATAATTTGTTTTCGGCAAACACTTCACTCTTACTTAAAATATTCATAAGGGTAGATTTGCCCACATTGGTATATCCTACTAATGCAACCCGTATAAATTCGCCCCTGTCTTTGCGCTGGGTAAATGATTGCTTATCAATTTCGGCCAGGCGCTTACGCAGCAGCCCTATTTTATCTTTAACAATACGGCGGTCAGTTTCAATCTCCGTTTCACCTGGTCCCCTTGTACCAACGCCGCCACCCTGGCGTTCAAGATGTTTCCACATACCTTTCAGCCTTGGTAAAATATATTGATACTGCGCCAGCTCTACCTGGGTTTTGGCCTGTGCAGTTTTGGCCCTGCTGGCAAAAATATCCAGTATCAGATCGCTGCGGTCAATGGTTTTAACGTTCAGCTCTTTTTCTATATTCTGAATTTGTGATCCCGTAAGTTCATCATCAAATATAACCAGGCTGATATTTCCCTTAAGCAGGATATATTGTTTTATCTCTTCCAGCTTTCCTTTACCCACAAATATTTTGCTATCGGGATGCGGCAGTTTTTGAGTAAATCTTTTTACTGCAATGGCTCCCGCTGTTTCAGCTAAAAAAGTCAGCTCATCCAGGTATTCGTTTACCATGGTTTCGGTTTGTTCTTTATAAACCAGGCCAACCAATATTGCCTGTTCCTCTTGTTGTATTTTCTTTTTAGCTTCTATCAATATTTTTTTTTTTAGTAAGATGATTTTTGAGTTGTTTCCGGTTAGATATCTTCTTCTAAAAGTCTACATACAAATTAAATATCCGGCATGAGGGCCAAATATGCAAGATTCAATATTAAATATGCCAGATCTATTATTCAAGGTGCCGGTTTTAAAATTAAAAGTCCCAGATTTAATATTGAATATGCCGGATCTTGCATTAAATATTACAGTTTTAATATTAATGATGCCGGATTCATTATTAAATACAGCATCTCTGATAATAAATGTGGCCTTTTTTGCATTAAAATCTGCCGCTTTTATTGGGTTTTGGCAGATGCGCTTACAACTACAAAGGTATTAAAAAAATAAAGCGTTCCGTTTATAACCCGGAACGCTTTCAGTAAAAATTCTTAATCAATTATTTTTTTGCCGCAGGCATCCACTTACCCATTTCGGGACAAGATTTGTATTCATCATCTATCAAAATATAATAGGTAACTACTTTTTTATTGAACCATTGCTCAAGTACATCGTTCTTTTTTTCTTCCAGGGCACGTTGGGCAACGCGGTTATAATCATCTTTCAGGTTCTCCCGGTGGGGCTCAGTTCTGGTTTTTAAATACACCAGCCGCACGCCTTTTTTTCCTCTTTCGTCCTCATATTCCCGTGGGTGAGAGTATTGCCCTACAGTAAGATCTTTTAACATGCCAACCATATCCTTATCAAGCTGGTCAATGGTTACATAGTTACTACCGTCTCTGCCTGTAATTTGCCCGGCGGTGAATTTGCTTGATTCATCATCGCTAAACCTGGCAACGGCTGCACCAAAATCCATTTTACCGGCAACAAGCAAATCACGGATTGAATCCAGTTTATCCATACCTTCCTTTATTTCGTAAGAAGTAACCTGTGGAATAAGCAGGATATGCCTTACAGAAGCATCATCGCCTGCACGGCTTATCAATTGCATGATATGATAACCGAACCGGGTTTTAAACGGATTTGAAACTTGTCCTGGTTTTAAAGTAAAGGCTTTACCCAGCCATACTGGATCAAGTTCTTTTGAATAGCGGTTAATATCATACTGCCCGCCTGTTTCTTTACTACCCGGATCCATGGTGTAAATGCCAGCCAGAGAGGCAAAATCTTTTTTTCCGGATTCAACCTGGGTTTTAATATCTTTTAATTGCTGAATGGCATATTCCTCTGCATCCCGATGTGCTTTTGGATAAATGATGATCTGGCTTATCTCCAGTTCACTTTCATACAGGAATAAGCTGTCTTTAGGAATTTTACTGTAATATTCGTTTACTTCTTTAGGAGTGATGTGTACATTTTCCACCACTTTATTACGCATTGCTTTGGCAAGTTCCTGGTCACGAATAGGTTCCCTGAAATCTTCTTTTAGCTGGTAAATGCTTTTACCAGCCACTTTTTCAAGTTCATCTTTTGACCCAAACTGGGCTATAAAGCTGCGTATCCGGTTATCAATAATGGTTTCCACTTCTTCGTCTGTAACGGGCAGCGAATCTTTTTCGGCCTGCAGCACCAGAGCTTTAATTCCCATAGCCTGTTCCAGCATAGAGCAGCGTGCATTTGCCGGAATTTCAATTTTCTGCCGCTCCATATCAATAATGCTGTTATCAATATCGCTTTTTAAAATAACCTTGTCGCCAACAACGGCAATAATTTTATCGGCTACAATCTTCTTTGGCTGGCTGTTTTGCGCAATTGATGCAGATACAAATACGAAAGTTGTAAATAATAACAGTAAATAATTTTTCATCAAAATAATTTTATAGAAGCGGCTGCTTTTCTTTTAACATGAAGCAGAACAACATCAAAAATAAACCTCTGTTTTATAACCCTGCTTTTACAGTTGTTCATTTAACAAAAAATTCGGAAGAAAGCTGTTAGCCATTAGCTAATGGCTAACAGCTTTTTATAATGTACGTTTCACTTCAATCTCTTCAAATGCTTCCACTATATCTCCAACTTTAATATCGTTATAATTGCGGATGGTTAAGCCACATTCCATACTGGATGTAACCTCCTTAGCATCATCCTTAAACCTTTTCAAACTTCCCAACTCGCCGGTAAATATTACAATACCATCCCTGATGAGCCTGATGCGGTTGTTCCTGGCCATTTTTCCATCCAGTACAAAACAACCTGCCACGCTGGCTTTATCAAACTTATATACTTCCCTTATTTCAACATTGGCGAGTATCTTTTCTTCAACACTCGGTTCAAGCATACCTTCCATCGCACTCCTTATCTCTTCAATGGCGTTATAAATAATGGAATATAATTTGATCTGAATGGCTTCCTGCTCGGCTAATTTAGCTGCCTGCATAGATGGCCTTACGTTAAAACCAATGATGATTGCATCGGATGCGTTTGCCAGGGTAACATCACTTTCGGTAATGGCACCCACAGCCTTATGAATAACTTTTATAACAATTTCGGCTGTGCTTAATTTTTGTAAAGAGTCACTTAAAGCTTCTACCGAACCGTCCACATCACCCTTAATAATTACATTCAATTCTTTAAAGCTTCCCAAAGCCAAACGACGCCCGATCTCATCGAGTGTAATATGTTTTCTTGCACGCATTCCCTGCTCACGTAAAATCTGTCCACGTTTATAAGCATTGGCCCTGGCATCACTTTCGTTTTCGTACACTTTAAAAGTTTCACCGGCTTGTGGCGCACCGTTCAATCCCAAAATCAAAACCGGGGTTGATGGCGGAGCTTTTTCTACACGCTGGTTCCTTTCATTATACATGGCTTTTACCTTGCCGAAGTTTTGACCCGAAACGATCATATCGCCCACCTTTAAAGTTCCATTTTGAACCAGGATAGTTGCTACATAGCCACGGCCTTTATCAAGCGTAGCTTCAATTACAGTACCATTGGCTTCCCTTATTGGATTTGCTTTTAATTCCAGAATATCTGTTTCAAGCAATATTTTTTCCATCAAAAGTTCAATGTTCTGGCCGTTTTTAGCACTAATCTCCTGACTTTGATATTTTCCTCCCCAGCTTTCTACCAACACGTTCATGCCGGAAAGTTGTTCTTTAATTTTTTCGGGATTGGCTCCGTCTTTGTCCATTTTATTTATGGCAAATATCATAGGCACATTGGCCGCCTGGGCATGCGATATGGCCTCTTTTGTTTGCGGCATCACCGCATCATCGGCTGCTACCACAATTACCGCAATATCGGTAACCTTGGCACCACGGGCCCGCATGGCCGTAAATGCCTCGTGACCGGGAGTATCTAAGAAAGTAATATTTCTTCCATCTGGTAATGTTACCTCGTATGCGCCAATATGCTGTGTAATACCACCGGCCTCACCGGCAATAACATTGGTGTTACGTATATAGTCGAGTAAAGAAGTTTTACCATGATCTACGTGACCCATAATGGTAACGATAGGAGCCCTTGGTTTAAGATCTTCTTCGCTGTCTTCTTCAACATCCATATCCAGGTCGCCGGCATCTTCAACACCAATAAATTCTACTTCAAAATTAAATTCGCTGGCAACCAGTTCTATTACATCGGCTTCTAAACGCTGGTTAATGGAAACCATTATACCCAGATTCATACACTTGCTGATAATATCCGCAAAGCTTACATCCATCAGACCCGCCAGTTCACTTACCGAGATATATTCTGTTACCTGTAGTTTGTTGCTTTCATCGCCACCAACGCCTGCCTGTTCAGCATGTTCATCTCTTTTTGCTTTACGGTATTTTGCTTTTAAACTTTTTCCACGCCCACCTGCGCCAGCCAGTTTGGCTTGTGTTTCTTTCAGTTTATCCTGAATTTCTTTTGCATCAATTACTTTGTCTTCTCTGCGCCCTGTGCCAGGCGTGCCTGTAGCGGGTCTGTTAAACCTGCCGCCGCCAGGCCCACCGGCCCTGTTTGATGCGCCGGTACCTATTGTGCTGCCACCTGGCCTTCTGTTTTGTGTTGATGGCTGAGATTGCCCACCGGATCCTGCGGACTGTGGCGCTTCCCCTGGTTTCTTTTCCATTGGAATACGCTTGCGCTTGCGCTTTTCATCGAGGCCACTTTTCTTAGGCCTGGTATCGTTATCAACGGGTAAGTCAATTTTACCCATGATTTTTGGCCCCAGTAATTTTTTGGCCTTTATATTTTCAATAACAGGTGCTGCGTCTTCTTCTTTTTCTGGTGCAACAACCTTTACTTCTTCAATCTTTTCTACAACCGGTTCTGCTATTTTAGTTTTTGCCTGTACATCCTCAACAGGTGCTTTCTTTTTCTGCTCTTCGTCTTTTTCGGGGGCTTTTTTTGCAGATTTTTTTGGTCTTGTTGAGGAATCTATTTTATCAAGATCTATTTTATCAAGCACTTTTGGTGTTTCCAGTTCGGGTGCTTTAATTTTTGTTAATTCACTTGTTTCTGATTCCTTAATTTCTTCTTTTATTATTTCTTTTACCGGTTCAACAACTTCGGCTACAACAGCAACAACAGGTTCTGCCGGCTTTGGTTCTTCGGCCGGTTTTACCTTGGTTTCTTTTTTATTGAAAGAAAGATCCTGTTCATCTTTTTTCTTTTTAACATCGTTTGCACTGGCTCCTTTGGGAAGGTCTATCTGCATGGCTTTTTCATGCGCCACTTTATCCTGCTGAAACTCCGACTGCAGAATACGGTACATGGTGTCCGTTAATTTTGTAGATGGTTTCAGATCATCATTGATACCCTTAGACACAAGGAAATCTATCAAGGTATTTGTACCTATATTAAATTCCTTGGCAGCAGCCATTAACCTTGGTGTTGTTGCTTCTAACATTCTTTTTTTTGTTTGCCCGCTATTAAAAAAGGGGCCGATTTTTCTTTTTAGTATTCTAAATAAACCTTCACTGTAATTTAAAATCCTGTTCTTATTCTTTTCCAAATTCTTCAGTCAATATTCTTCTTACTTCTGCAATTGTTTCTTTTTCCAGGTCTGTTCTGCGTTCCAGTTCTTCTGCGGTTAATTCCAATACAGAACGTCCTGTATCGCAACCCACTCTTTTCAACTCATCAATTACCCATGGTTCAATTTCATCTGTAAATTCATCCAGGTCAATATCAAATTCTTCCACCTCGCCTTCATTATCGCGGAACACATCAATTTCGTAACCGGTTAACTCGCAGGCCAGTTTAATATTTACGCCCCTGCGGCCAATGGCCAGCGAAACCTGGTCGGGTTTTAAATATACGTTGGCGTGCATTTTTTCATTATCCAGTTCCATACTGGTAATTTTTGCCGGTGTTAATGAACGCTGAATCATTAACTGGGTATTACTGGTCCAGTTTATAACATCAATATTTTCATTCTTCAATTCACGTACAATGCCATGAATACGGCTTCCCTTCATACCCACACAGGCACCAACAGGGTCAATCCTGTCATCATAACTTTCCACAGCTACTTTTGCCCTTTCGCCGGGATCACGAACAATCTTTTTAACAACAATCAGGCCGTCAAAAATTTCAGGTACTTCAATTTCAAGTAATTTTTCGAGGAAAGAGGGGCTGGTACGGGATATGATAATTACTGCCTGGCTGTTTTTTAATTCTACCTTTTTTACAACGCCTCTTACGCTTTCGCCTTTTTTAAAATAGTCGGATGGTATCTGCTCAGATTTAGGCAGCAACATTTCATTGCCTTCTTCATCCAGCAGCAGCACTTCTTTTTTCCAAACCTGATAAACTTCTCCGCTCACAATTTCTCCAACACGTTCTTCGTATTTTTTAATCAGTATATTTTTCTTCAAATCGTTGATACGTGCTGCCAGCGTTTGTTTACCGGCCAGAATTGCACGACGGCCAAACTCTTTCTGAATATCAACTTCTTCATACAACTCCTCTCCAACCTGGTAATCGGGCTCAATTTTAATTGCGTCTTTGTACTCAATTTCAGTAAGCGTGTTATACAAATCATCATCATCAACAATAGTACGGCGGCGGAAAATTTCCAGATCACCTTTTTGATCGTTAACAATAACGTCGAAACATTCGTCGCTACCATATTTTTTGCGGATAAGTGTTTTAAAAACATCTTCCATAACCTTCATCAGCGTAGGCCGATCAATGTTTTCCGCATCTTTAAATTCCTGAAAAGAGTCAATTAAATTAATACTTGCCATATTCCTCTCCGGCTGCTCTCCCGATAACTATCGGGATTTATTTCCCCGCCGGGGTTGGGGGTTTATTTAATAATTAAAACTTAATCTGTATTTTAGTTTGCTTCACAGCGTCAAAAGGTATTTCCTCCGTTTTTACGATTGCTTTCTTCCCTTTTCCCTCTGTGTATTCTATTGTTATATATGCTTCTGTTACTGCTGTAAGTTTGCCTTCTTTTTTAACCTCGTCATACATGGTAACTTCCACATGCCGGTCAATATTTTTCCTGTATTGCCTGAGCAGTTTAAGTGGTTCGTCCAGTCCGGGGCTGCTAACCTCCAGTGAAAAATCACCATCGGGATACATGCCCATTTCTTCCATTATTTTATACAGGGCCCGGTTAATTTTAATGCATTTATCTATACCCAGTCCGCTATCGGCATCTAAATAAATTTTAAAATTGTTGGTAGGCTTTATTTTTATGGAAACCAGAAAAATATCGTCAAAAAGCAAGGGCCCAATCAATTTTTCTACCGCCTGTATTTGTGTGTCCTGAGTCATGATAAAAGAAGAAGGGAACGCCACCGTTCCCTTCCATTGCATCTTTGTCCGGTGCAAATATATGCAAGGATGTGGTAATTGCCAAAATGTATGTTGTTTATCTGTCTTTTTCGCCGTTTCTAAAATTTAACAGGCTTCAATTTAATAGATTGATAACTTTGCGCTATGGGTTTAATAAGAGTAATATTCGAGCTGCTTGTATTGTACCTGGTTTATAAATTGATTTTTGATTTCATTATTCCGGTTTATAAGACCACCAAACAGGTTAGCCAGAAAATGGGCGAAATGCAGCGTAACATGAATGATTTGAATAAGCGGTCCGCAGGATCCGGTGGACAATCGCAGGCAAATGCTGCTGCTGAAAAACCTGCAACGCCGCCCAAAGAAGATTACATAGAATATGAAGAAGTGAAGTGATTTTTTTTGGGCTAAGAGGATAAAGGAGGGAAAAGGGGGAAACTCTTTCGACTCATTTTCTATATTAAGTCTGTCAAAGTATCATTTCCTTGCCCATTCTCCTTTTCCTCATTTTCTCATTCAACTCTTTGCTCACTTTTTCCTATATGCTAAGCTCTATTTCTTCTATTCTTTCGTTTGGTAATAGATGATGGGTTTTGAACCCTAATTTCTTCGCAGTTTCAATATTCATCAGCGTATCATCTATAAAAAGTGTTTCGGCTGCTTTTAATTTTTCTTCCTGTAAAACATATTTAAAAATCTGTGCGCCCGGTTTGCGCAAACCTATTTCGTTTGAATACCAGGCTTTGCGGAAATACACATCCAGCGAAGGTTTTCCGGTTTCTTTTGTAAAAAGTTTTTTAAAGTATTTTAAATGAATGCTGTTGGTATTACTCAGCAGGTATAGCTTGTAATTGGCAGATAATTGTTCTAATAAATCAAGGCTTTCTGTCCTGAAATTTAAAATGAGGGCATTCCAGGCCTTGTCAATCTCTTCATTTGATAATTGAATTTCCGTTCTTTCTTTTAT
>JBKJLT010000372.1:0-6850 GCA_046596765.1 Ferruginibacter sp.
CTTTCTTTATTTTCACCAATATTTCGGCAGGTTTATTACACTATTTGCTGAAATTTGATTTCTTAAAGCACCAAAAACATACAATGAACATTAAAGCATTCTCATTTATCCTGCTTTTTGTAAGCAACGCATTATTTGCCCAGTTAAAATCGCCCGATGAATTTTTGGGGTACGAACTTGGCAGTAAGTTTACCCCGCACTATAAAATTGTAAATTATTTTAACCATGCTGCCGCATCCATGCCGCAAATGATGAAGCTGGAAAAATATGGCGAAACAAATGAAGGCAAAGAATTATTACTGGCTATTGTTTCGGCTCCCGAAAATATGGCGAGGCTTGAAGAGATACGCAAAAACAATTTGCGCCTTACCGGGATGTTGAAAGATAAACCTGCCGATATTACAGCACCGGTAATTGTTTGGTTAAGTTATAATGTGCATGGCAACGAAGCCAGTTCGTCGGAAGTATCAATGAAAGCTGTGTTTGAATTATTGGATCCATCCAATGCACAAACAAAAAACTGGTTAAAAAATGTGGTGGTTATTATTGACCCCTGTTTAAACCCTGATGGCCGGGACAGGTATGTAAACTGGTACAACCAAATGGTTGGCAAAAATTACAATAGCAATGTCAACACCCGTGAACATAGTGAACCCTGGCCGGGCGGCCGGGTTAACCATTACAATTTTGATTTAAACCGCGACTGGGCCTGGCAAACACAGGTTGAAACGCAGGGCCGTTTAAAAAAATACAATGAGTGGATGCCGCAGATTCATTGCGATTTTCATGAACAGGGAATAAATAATCCATACTTTTTTGCACCGGCTGCAGAACCTTTTCATGAAGTGATTACCAAATGGCAACGGGATTTTCAATATACCATCGGAAAAAATCATGCAAAATATTTTGATGCCAATGGCTGGTTGTATTTTACAAAAGAAATTTTTGATTTATTTTATCCCGCCTATGGCGATACATACCCTACTTATAATGGTGCGATTGGTATGACGTATGAGCAGGGTGGGAGCCGTGAGGGCGGTTTGGCCGTTGTTACCAATGATGGTGATACCCTTACTTTAAAGGACAGGATCGCCCATCATTTTACTACCAGCATGAGCACTGTTGAAGTGGCTTCTCAAAATGCAGATAAACTGGTTGGAGAGTTTAAAAAATATTTTGATGATGCCAATGCAAACGGAATTGGAGAATATAAAACTTATGTAGTTACAGAAACCAATTCAGGCAAGCGTGAAGCCTTGCGTGGCTTTTTTGATGCCAACGGAATTAAGTACGGCAACATTACTGCCAATGCAATTAAAGGGTACAATTATTTTACAGGTAAAGAAGAAGTATTTACTGTAGCAAATGCATTATCTGTTTCGGCGTATCAGCCCAAATCTTCCTTAATAAAAGTTTTATTTGAACCAAAATCTAAATTAAACGATTCTGTTACTTATGATATTACGGCATGGAGTTTACCATTTGTTTATGGTACACAAACTTATGCGGTTAAAGAAAGATTGGTTGCAGGTAATTACGGGGCACAAAATAAAAATGTATCTGTTGCGGCCAATGCTTACGGCTACCTTGTAAATTACAATGCATTTGCCGATGCAAAATTTTTAGCCGCTTTGCTGCAGGCAAAATTTAAAGTGCGCTTTGCAGAAAAAGAATTTACATACAGTGGTAAGTCATTTGCCAAAGGCTCCTTAATTATTTTAAGAAAAGGCAATGAGGATAAATTGCAGCAGTTTGCTGATATGGCACAGACTTTTAATGCCGCTGTAACAACCGTTGGCGGCGGCTTTATGGATGCCGGTTTGGATTTTGGCAGCGAAAAAGTACACCTGCTTAAAATGCCAAACGTAGCACTGGCAACAGGTAAAGGCGTTAACCCCAATGCAGCAGGCGAGCTGTGGCATTTGTTTGAGCAACAACTGAATTACCCGATTAGCCTGATGAATGCCGATGAAATTGACGGCAGTGCATTAAAAAATATTGATGTGCTTATTTTGCCGGATGGCTTTTTCCCATTCCTGAAAGATAAGGATGCCGCTGCCGAAATTAAGATGTGGGTGCAGCAGGGAGGAAAGATCATTGCATTGGAAAACGCAGCATCGCAAATTGCCAAAGCAGACTGGGGACTTAAAATAAAAAAGGCAGAAGAGGATGAAAAGAAAGATGATAAAAAAGATGGCAAGGATCTGTACAATAATTTAAAGCGTTACGAAAACCGGGAACGTGATGGTATTGTAAATAATATACCCGGTGCCATTTATAAAGTAGAGATGGATAATTCGCATCCGCTGGCATTTGGTTATAATGATAATTATTATTCGCTGAAACTAAATGCTGATATATTTGAATTCATGAAAGATGGATGGAATGTGGGTGTGATAAAAAAAGAAAACCAGGCAGCAGGTTTTGTTGGTAGTGCAACCCGTGAAAAGATAAAAGATGGAACTGTGATTGGCGTAATGCCGATGGGCAGTGGCTCTGTGGTGTTTTTTGCAGATGATCCCATTTTCAGGAATTTTTGGGAGAACGGAAAGCTGCTGATTGCTAACGCAGTATTTTTAACCGGGAATTAAGGGGTTTGTTGCTTCGCAACAAAAATTATTGCCACTGAGGCACGGAAGGCACTGAAAATAATTTATGTTATGGTTACTTAGCAGCAAATAAGTGCTTATTGATATTTAGAGATACTTAAAATTGATTTATTAATTAAAGATATTTTATGCCGGTGCTAGATATTAATCATTATCCTCTGCAGGAAGAAACTGATATTATTATTGGCCTTGCAATTGAGGTTCATAAAATTTTGGGACCTGGGTTTCTGGAGATTGTTTATAAAGATGCTTTGGAATTTGAGTTCAATGAGCACGATTATTTATTTTACAGAGAAAAGCAATATAGTATACATTACAAGCAAACAGTTTTAAAACACAAATTCTATGCAGACTTTGTTGTGTTTGATAAAGTGATTGTGGAAGTGAAAGCAAAGCAGGGTGGTATTGCCGAGGATGACCTTGCACAAGCAATTAATTACTTAAAAACATCGGGTTGTAAAGTAGGTTTGGTATTAAATTTCGCATCTTCAAAACTTCAAATTAAAAGAGCAGTATATTAAAATATGAAAAACAAATTTCTGTGCTTCCGTGCCTCACTGGCAAATATAAATTTGCGTAAGCAAATTAATTCTGTGCTTCTGTGCCTCAGTGGCAAACCCAATTTGCGCAAGCAAATTATTCTTATATTCTTTGTTGCTTTCATTTGCGAAGCAAATGCCCAAACTCCCAAAACATATACCTCTGCTGAAATTTTACTGCAGTTAAAAAAACTCAATGTACTTGGTTCAGTACTTTATGTGGCTGCTCATCCCGATGATGAGAACACCAGGCTGCTGGCTTACCTGGCCAATGAAAAATTATACCGCACCGGTTATTTAAGTATAACCCGTGGTGATGGCGGACAAAATTTAATTGGAGATGAACAGGGCGTTGACCTTGGTTTGATACGCACACAGGAATTACTGGCTGCCCGCCGCATTGATGGTGCCGAGCAATTCTTTAGCCGTGCATTTGATTTTGGCTACAGTAAAAGTCCGGCGGAAGCAATGAAGTTTTGGGGCCACGATAAAATATTAAGCGATGTTGTTTGGGTCATCCGTAAATTCCGACCTGATGTTCTCATTACCCGTTTCCCCACAACGGGTGAAGGCGGGCATGGCCATCATACAGCTTCTGCAATTCTTGCAGGCGAGGCTTTTGAAGCAGCAGCCGACCCAACAAAATTTCCGGAGCAATTAAAATATGTTACAGTTTGGCAGGCAAAACGTTTACTTTGGAACACGTTTAATTTTGGCAGCACCAACACGCAAAGCAGCGATCAGTTTAAAATGGAGTGTGGCGATTATAACCCCATACTGGGAAAAAGTTATGGAGAAATTGCAGCCGCCAGCCGCAGCCAGCACAAAAGCCAGGGCTTTGGCGTACCTGCACAAAGAGGCAGTGTAACTGAATATTTAAAAACGATAAAAGGAACAGTGCCGGTAAATGATCTTTTTGATGAAGTGGATGTAAGCTGGAAAAGAACTGCTGATGCTTCGTTGGGAAATGCTGTAAATAAGATCATCGGAAAATTTGATGTATCGCATCCTGAAAAATCATTACTGTCATTGGTTGACCTGTACAAAAAACTGGAAACGCTGCAGGATGATTATTGGAAACAACAGAAACTGAACGCTGTTAAAGATATTATCCAAAACTGTAGCGGTTTATTTATTGATGCTACAACTACCACCCAGTATGCAGTACAGGGCGACAGCCTGAAAATAAACCTGGTGGTAAACAACCGGTCCGGTGCAAATATTTTAAGTGCCGATGCACATTTAAATGATGACTATGTGATTTTTGATCAGTTAAAGAAAAATACAAATGCTGTTCAAACTTATACGATGTACATCAGGCCAACTGCAAAACTTACACAGCCTTATTGGCTGCAAAGCCCGATGGAGAAAGGAAGTTTTAATGTAACTGATCAGCAACAAATTGGCAAAGGAGAAAGCGATCCATTCAGTGTTGTGTTTAGTATGCTGATTGAGGGGAAGGAGTTTAAGTTTACAAAACCTGTGCGTTATAAATTTACTGATCCGGTAAAAGGAGAATTATATCAACCGCTAAATATAATACCTGCTTTTTCAGTAAAATCAATCCCAAAACTTGCAATAAACAGTAGTATGAATGATTGGGAAGTTAAATCGTTTAAGGATAGCAATAATTTTAGAAGCTATGTAAAAACAATACAATCAGGTACTATTGTTGGATACAATAATGATACGGTACTTAAAAAAAATCAAATTATAAGTTTGTTTGACAAACCGCAGAAGAGGCCGGTTTCGATTTATGATAGTGCAGGTAACCAGAAATATTTTACATACCGCGATACCTTGTTTCAGGAAAATGGCAACTCTTATTTAGCACTTCATCAAATAGAGTACGACCATATTCCTTCTATTGCTTACACTCAACCTGAAATATTTACTTCCAAAGGTTTTAATCTGAAGACCGAAGGTAATTATGTTGGTTACATTCCCGGTGCAGGTGATAAGGTTCCTGAAGCCTTGGTAGCAATGGGTTACAAGGTTGTAACCCTGAAAGAAAATGATATTAAGGCAGCTAATTTAAAACAGTTTGATGCAATCGTTACCGGTGTACGGGCATACAATACCAATGACTGGATGAACAACGTGTATGAGGAACTGATGCAGTATGTAAAGGATGGTGGTGTATTGCTGGTGCAATATAATACCAGCAACCAGATTGGGCCGGTAAAGGCAAAAATATCACCATACCCTTTTAACATCAGCCGAAATAGAATTACCGATGAAGAAGCAAAGGTTAATTTTTTATTGCCCGATCATCCTGCATTAAATTATCCAAATAAAATAACTGAAAAAGATTTTGATGGCTGGATACAGGAGCGTAGTATTTATCATGCAGAAAAATTAGATACAGCATACAAAGTAATCCTAAGCATGAAAGACCCCGGAGAAAATGAACAGAACGGAAGTCTTATCATTGCTAATTATGGTAAAGGAAGATTTGTGTACACGGGTTTGGTTTTCTTTAGAGAATTGCCTGCAGGTGTGCCGGGTGCTTACCGGTTGTTTGCGAATTTAATTGCGAATAACAGGGCGAAATATATAAAGTAGAAGACCTTGCAGGCGCAATGTTATTAAGTTAGGAATAAGGTAATAAGATTGGCTGTAATTTTTTCTGGGTTCTACTAAGGTTTTTTAAATGTATGACAAACCTTGGTAGAAAATATAAAACAACAATGAACAACCTTATCACCTTATTTATTCAAAAGGGTTAGATACATAGAATTATTTGCGTAACTTAATGACATTCAAGTAAAGGCTATATTTTTTTTGAATAACACAATTAAAGGTCAATAAAGCTTTAATGTACAAGAGTGCGACGCCAATGAAGCTAAATAGAATTACTAAAGTTTGGTTCAAAAAAATGCAGAACGAAAAATCATACTGGAGGAAGTGGTACATAATTGTATTTCTATTTCTCATTGTACAGATAATTATTTTTTATCTAATTACAGTTACATTTAAATAGCTTGTTCAGTATGAAAGAATATATGACTTTTAAATTTGAAAACTGCAAAAAGCCCCTTCAGGGGTTTGGGGTATGAGTGGTTTAGACTGGATCATATTAATTGTAACGCTTGCTGGTATTGTTTTTTACGGTATCTATAAAAGCCGTACCTCCAAAAACCTGGAAGGTTATTTTTTAAGCAATCGTTCTTTACCCTGGTACTTGGTTTTACTGAGCATTATGGGTACACAGGCCAGTGCCATTACTTTTCTAACCGGTCCGGGCCAGGCTTTTAGCGATGGAATGCGTTTTGTGCAATATTACTTTGGGCTGCCGCTGGCAATGATCGTTATCAGTATTTTTTTTGTACCTGTATTCAGCAGGTTAAAAGTTTACACCGCTTACGAATTTTTAGAAAACCGGTTTGATCTTAAAACCCGTACACTTACTTCTTTTTTATTTTTATTATCCCGGGGATTAAGCACCGGCATCAGCATCTTTGCACCATCCATTATTTTAAGTTCGCTCATGGGCTGGAACATTTATTACACCAACCTGGTAATGGGCGGTATCCTGATCATTTATACCATGAGTGGCGGTGCCAAAGCAGTGGCCCATACACAAAAACTACAGATGATCATTGTGTTTGTTGCGCTTTTTATTGTTGGATACCTGGCTGTTAAATTATTGCCAGATGCTATTGGGTTTACCGAAGCCCTGCATAAAAGCGGGGAGTTGGG
>JBKJLT010000441.1:0-5328 GCA_046596765.1 Ferruginibacter sp.
GTGCAGCCTGCCAAAGACTGTGCAGCATAGCCATGCAAAAACTGTAGGCAATCTGAATCATAAGCGTCTAAACATTTAAAACAGTGGATCTATTTATCTTTTTTAAGCTGGTTTATCAATTGTTGAATTTTATCCAGTTCTTCGCTACTGGCATTGTGGCCGCCAAGTGCCTGCAATACCAAATCGGATGAAGAGCCTGCAAATAAACTGTTGATCATTTTATTTAAAAACTGCTGTTGTGTATTTTCACGGGTAACTGCAGGTTTGTAAATATGTGTTTTGTTGCTATCATCACGGGTTACCAGTCCCTTTTCAAACATGATCTGCATCAATTTAAGGGTAGTTGTGTAACCTGCTTCCTTGGTTTTAAGCAGTTCTTCGTGTACTGTACGCACCGTAGCAGCTTTCTCATTCCACAGCACCTGCAAAATTTCCAGCTCGCTTTCTGTGGGCTTGTTGTTTTTAATTAATGTCATAGTACGAGTGTTTTCGTAAGGCAAAGTACGAAAATATTTGTAAATACAAAATCCGTTTATTTATTTTTTGAATTTCTTAACAAATTTCTGGTTAGCCATTCGCCGCGGCGAAGAAGCACCCGAGGCATTATTAAACCCGGTAAAAAAGCCTGTTTTTAAAAACAGGCTTTTTTACTCCTACTCACAGCATTTTATTGTTGTTTGTTTGTATTGTAAAAAACAAGGCATTTGGTATAAATAATACTTGACATTGAAACAGATATTTATTACTTTACCATTTACCAAAAATTGTTTTTAATGTGAGATCGAAACTGGAATATACGTTTTGTGTATTTTTTTTTTTACACCTTTTAACCACTCTACGTAAAATTTAAATGATGGAAAGTGTAAGCCTAATTTCATTATCACGCCCGCCAACAGGATTCTGGACTACCACAAACTAAATTGTAGATGAAAATTAAAAAATAGTAATTAAAGCAAAATAAAATTAAATAACCTTAAATAAAATTAAGATGAGTACAAATCATCAGGTTTTCCTGTTTCTGGTAGAAGAAAATGGAATAGAAGTATTAAAGGAAGCAAATGGTACTACTGGGCAACCATTCCCAGACAATACAACTGTAGTTGTACCTGGCGACAGTATAGAATGGCTACTTGGCAGCAATTCACATATTGAATCCATAAGTAGTATTTCTTCAGATGAAGACGAATTATTCTCTAATCTGCCAACAGGTTCACAAAATGGCTGGACTGCTGACATTAATACAAATGCACCTCTAAGTCCTACAGATTCTACATATTTATATACAATAATGATTAACCCATCAAGCAATAATACAATGGTATTGTCATTTGACCCAAAAATAAAGGTAATAGCTCCTCATGATAACTAAATAAAGTTATGTCAATATTACAAAATTTATCTTTTTATCTGAATCGCTTGTTTCAGCAAATAACATATAGAAAAAAAGCCTGTCTTACAATAGGCTTTTTTTTAATTTTTTGCTCTGGCATTTATTGCCAGCAGCAAAACCGTTTGGATAGCCTGGTATCGGCATATGAATCGGGTAATTATAAAAAACAGGACAAACTATCAATATTAGAAGAGATTACTAATAGTTACAATGATCCTGACAAAATATTATTTTTTAGCAATTTACTCATAGATGCAGCACAGGCAGCTGATTCAACCGGATATATTTATGTGGGATTACTACAAAGAGGGAATGCGCTGCAGCGTAAAAGCGACCTCAGTAAGGCATTGGAAAGTTATTTAGATGCTGCAAAAATTGCCAATAAGGGAAAACAAACAGGTGCGATTTATATCACTATTGCAGATGTTTATTCCATTATGGGTAACCACAATAATGCAGTTAACTATTACCAAAATGCCATTGCAATTTTAAAGGGCGAAAAGGATTCCGTAATGGTTACAACTGCACTTTATAATTTAGGAGACGAGTACCTGAAAGCAGATAACCTGGACTCTGCCCTTTTGTACACAAAAGAATCGGAGGCCCTGTCTAACAAAATAAATTACCATATTGGCGAAGCATATTGTCTGGGCAGCAAAGGAATCATCTATTCAAAAAAGGGTAATCATCTGCAGGCAGAAGTAAATCTAAATAGGGCAATTGTGTTATTGGAAGCCTTAAATGAATATGCTGCTATCTGTGAGTTTCTTATTTCTATGGCAGATATCTACCAGCAAAAAGAAGATAACGAAGCTGCAAAAAACTATGCCCGTAAAAGCCTTGAACTGGCAAAAAAATACGGGCTTAAAAAAGAAGTATGTGATGCAAACCTAAAGCTTTCGGAACTGTATGAAAAAACGGGTGATCCCCAAAAGGCATTCGCCTATTACAAGGATTATATTAACTACCGCGATAGTGTGAGCAATCTTGAATCTGTTCAAAAAGTGGCTGATCTGCGAACAGATTTTGAAGTGTCGGAAAAACAAATGGAAGTTGACCTGCTGGCCACCCGCAATAAGCTGCGTATTGCAGAAAGAAATGGATTTATTTTCGCTTCCCTGTTATTGGTTGCCATACTGATTATCAGCATCTATTTTTATACACAAAGAGCAAAACGCAATAAGCTGATTGCCGCTCAAAAAACGCAGGAAGCAGAGATTGTACACCAGAAAAATTTAATGCAATCGGTGATAACCTCGCAGGAAGCCGAACGCAAACGCATTGGTATGGACCTGCACGATGAAGTAGGAGCGGCACTTTCAACCCTGCGGATAAAAATAGACCGTAATGACGGGGAAGCTGCCCTGGCTGCTGATTTAACAGCAAACTATAAATCTGATATTGACAAAATTATTGCCAATATGCGCAATATCTCCCATGCGCTTTCGCCACGCATTTCGGGCAATTTTGGTTTTTACGATGCCATTCACGAACTTTCGGATGGCGTAAACCGTTCGGGTAAAATCAGCATGGCTGTGCAGTTTGATGAAAGTAAATTACCCGTATTTACAAACGATCAGGCTCCCATGGCTCTTTACCGGGTAATTGCTGAATTAATTAACAATACGCTTAAACATGCACAGGCAAAAAATATTCAACTAACTGTTGATGTTACAGACGGTAAAATGAAAATAGATTATAGCGATGACGGCATTGGTATAAAACAAAAACCAGGCAAGCAATCAAATGGTATTGGTATGCAGAATATTGAAAGCCGCCTCGGCATTATTGCTGCAACATGGCAGATACAACAACCGGTATCAGGAGGCTACGGAGTGGTTATTGCTGTTCCGTTACTAAATATGGCATAAAATAGACGACAAAATACAAGCACACGGATAACACGGGCTGAACGGATGAACACAGATTTCTTTTTTCTACGAAAAAATCAGGATATTAATACCCAAAAATACAGGTGCAATATGAAATATGAAGAGATTACAGAAAAGATAATACAGGCATTTTATAAAGTTTATAATACGTTGGGATATGGATTTTTGGAGAGAGTTTATTTAAATGCACTGTTCATAGAACTGGTAGCAATGGGCTACAAGGTGGCAAAAGAAAAAAAAATACTGGTATATTATTTTGGACAAGTTGTAGGGGATTATAATGCTGACCTGATTGTTGAAGATATAATTGCAGTTGAATTAAAAGCGATTGAAGCCTTGACTGAAAATAATGAACACCAAATAATAAATTATCTGAAAGCAACTAACATTGAAGTGGGCTTACTATTAAATTTTGGCAAAAAGCCTCAAGTAAAAAGAAAAATATTTGACAATGATAAAAAGAAATTGTTGAAATAAGAAAAAGTACACCGACAATACGGAGTAGATAGATTTATAGAGATAAGAATGAATACTACCGATCCAAAATTCTGCGAAGCAGAATAATCTGTGTTCATCCGTTCAACCCGTGTCATCCGTGTGCTGTTGTTGTATATCTCATGAAATTATTAGTAAAATAAAAATATGGATAACATTCTTTTAGCATTGGTAGATGACCAGGTTTTATTTCGCCAGGGTATTGCATCGTTAATCAACAGCGAAGCAGGGTTTTTATTGCTGATGGAAGCCGATAACGGGGAAGATTTTATTGGCAATTTAAAAAAAATGGAATTGCTGCCCGATATTGTATTGATGGATATGGAAATGCCAGGCATGGATGGTATGCAACTGAATGAAGAACTGCATAAACATTATCCATCTATAAAAGTGATTGTACTTTCGGTACACGACAGTGAGCGCCTGATGGCAAGGATGATACAGGCCGGTGCCAGCGGTTACCTTTTTAAAAACTGCAATAAGGAAGAATTGCTGAACGCCATCCGCAATGTATTTAATAACGGATTTTATATTACGCCGGCTGTTTTAAAAGCCATTCAGTCGCCTGCGGCAAATACCAGGGGCGGCATCACCAACATACAATCCATACCTATTGATTTATCAACCAGGGAAAAGGAAGTGCTGCTGCTTATTTGTAAAGAGCACAGCAATGCCGAAATTGCCGAAAAACTCTTTATCAGTGTACGCACTGTTGATGGGCACCGTAACAATTTACTGGCTAAAACCGGTTGCCACAATACCGCCGGTTTGGTATTGTTTGCAGTTAAACATCATATTTTTGAAGTACTTTTTTAACCCAAATTTTGCAGTTGAAATCTACTGCGGCTTACAAATCCTTCACAGCTAAGCCTTTCAGAATCCCGAAAATCGGGACAGGCAATTTTTTGAATTCAAAATAGTTCACTATTTTTTCATCTAAAAAATAACCTGAAACCCTTATAATTCCCGGCTGCCAGCCCTGAAAGGGCATCAATATATTAACATATGGTGAAGCCATATGTTGTTTGTATCGGTATGTATGCCAGCCCTGAAAGGGCGAAACAGATTGCGCCCTTTCAGGGCTGGTGCACTGGTATCATCTTAAACCGATGGGCTTTGCCCATCATTAACATATAGTGCCCTTTCCAGGGCTGTATCTTCATTTTTATTTTCTCAAAATCTTTATAACTTCTTGCTAAACCATTCATTAATGCTGTTGAGATTTTGAAAGATGGCAACTGTTCTTTAAATAACAGTAGGGTTATTTACTTTTTTCTGATTTTCAAAATCATCGCAATCGGTATAATACCATCTCATTTAGCTACATGCTGTTAAGGCCTGAACTGAAACGTACAGAATGCAGCATCAGTAAGCTTTCCATCCCATCATATAATCCAGACAGGCTTTTTCGCCTGTTTTTAAAAACACGTTTTAAGGCTCTTAAAAACGGCTTTGCAGCGATGTTTCTTTGTATTGTCAAAAAGGGAAACTTTAAAATGACAACAGCGGAATCCGAAAAGCTGAAAAAAGAGTAGGAATAAAAAAACTAAA
>JBKJLT010000077.1:0-8753 GCA_046596765.1 Ferruginibacter sp.
AGTATGCAATTTTTTTAGACTCCATTGATTTTGCAGTTGGCCGTTTGCCAATTGTAAGTTTTATCAGGCCAAATAAAATATTTACAGCAGATAAATCAATAATCATAAAAAAGACTGGCTCTGTAAAACCTGCTATACTAAAAGAAACGCTGAAAAGGATTTCTATAATAATTAATGCCTGAAAAAAATGCAATTCACCGCAGCACAAATAGCCATGATGATTAATGGTAAAGTAGAAGGCAATGCCGATATTGCAGTAACTTCTTTTGGTAAAATTGAAGAAGCCCAAAGTGGCCAGCTTGCTTTTTTGGCCAATCCTAAATATGAAAATTTTTTATACAGCTCCAAAGCTTCTATAATCATCATTAACGAAGCACAGGAATTAAAAGAGCCTGTTAGCGCAACCCTGATAAAAGTGCCAGATGCCTATTCTGCATTTGCAGTACTGTTAGATAAATACCAGCAAATACAGCAGCAACAGTTAAAAGGTATTCAGCAGCCGGCCTATATTGATGCAACTGCAAAAATTGGCGACAATGTTTTTATCGGTGCTTTTGCTTACCTGGGCGAAAAAGTGATAGTTGCTGATGGAGCAAAGATTTACCCAAATGTATATCTGGGAAATAATGCACAGGTGGGAGAAAACAGCATCATCCACCCCGGTGTAAAAATTTACCATGATTGCATTGTTGGAAAAAATGTAATCATACATGCCGGTGCAGTTATTGGCGGCGATGGATTTGGATTTGCACCTCAGGCAGACGGAAACATAAAGAAAGTTCCGCAAATTGGTAACGTAGTGATAGAAGATAACGTGGAGATAGGTGCCAATACAACAATAGACCGGGCTACAATAGGTTCAACAATTATTAAAAGCGGAGCCAAGATTGATAATCTGGTGCAGATTGCCCATAATGTAGAAGTTGGGGTTAATACACTGATTGCCGCACAGGCTGGTGTAAGTGGCAGTACAAAAATTGGCAATGGGGTAGTAATTGGCGGTCAGGCCGGGCTGGCCGGGCATCTCAGTATTGCAAATAATATGAAAATAAATGGACAGAGTGGTGTAAACCGTTCCTTCAAAACAGAAGGCCTTATAATATCCGGAACTAATGCTTACGAATACACAAAAGCCATGAGAAGTATGGCTATTGCCCGAAATCTTCCCGAACTGGAAAAAAGAGTCACGGAACTGGAAAAGTTATTGAAAGAATTAATTAAAAAAAGCAGCACATAGGGGAGCATAACAAATTTTTTGTCTTGCCATTTGCAATTAACCCAAAACAAACCAACACTTAACATTTTCTTTAGCTGATGCGCTAAAAAAATGGAATATATTTGATGGGTTAACAATAAGCATATAACATCACCATACCCCAAATTATAAATTTTATTTTTTGAATACTTTCAGGCACAGCATATCATTCCTTATACTTGTTTTTTTTTCCTCTGTATCCTTTGCGCAACAAATCTCCCTTTCCGGTACTGTAATTGACAGTCATACCAAAGAGCCGGTAAGTTTTGCTTCGGTTTATTTTGCCAGATCGGGTGTTGGAAAAAGCACAGATAGCGCCGGCCAGTTTTCTTTTGTACTCAACAATTTTAAAGATGATACTTTAAAGGTGAGTTTTATTGGCTTTGAAATTTACAAAATTCCCATTACGCAGTTACAAAATAACCAACCGCTTTACATACAGCTTGAAAGAGGTACTGCAAAAGGCGAAGTGGTTATCAGGGCCAAATGGAACCGTGGCCTGTATTTATGGAAAAAAATTATGAGCAGGAAGAAGCAGTATAACCGGTACGACCTGGGCAACTTCAGCTACGAAGCTTATAATAAACTGGAAATTGACATAAAGAACTTTAACACGGATAAGGTAAAAAAGAATTTTATTTTAAAAAACTTTGCTTTCATTTTTGATAATATGGACAGTACTTCAGAAGCTGCGCCATTTTTACCGGCCTATTTAATTGAAAGCCTGAGTGATTATGCTTATCAAAAAAATCCAAAAAAGTTTTACGAAAATATTAAAGCCAGCCAAACCAAAGGTTTTAATAATCAGAGTTTCAGCAAACTGCTGGGCGTAATGAACCAGAACGTAAACATTTACAGCAATTTTGTAAACATAATGGATAAGGATTTTATCAGCCCTTTCAATGACAATGCTGATGCCTATTATAATTTTTACGTACCCGATACGCAAGTGGTTAACAAACAGAAAATATATCATTTTGTTTTCAGGCCAAAGCGTGCAGGCCAAAATACTTTTGAAGGAGATGCATGGGTAACAGAAAAAACTTTTCAGATACAGAAAATATCTATGTACCTGGGTAAAGATGCCAACATCAATTTCATCGACAGGATAAGTATGTTTCAGGAATATCTTCCCATCAACGACTCGGTAATATTTTTAAACAGAGATAAATTCTTTGCCGATTTCCGTGTGCTGGGTAAAAATTCGCTTACACTTATTGGACGAAAGACCACATCTTATAAAGAAATTAAGATCAACAGCGATTCCTTAACTGCCACTTTTAAAGATCAGCGCATTGAAGAACTTGTAAAATCAGAAAAATCTGTTGTACAAAATTCTGATTCGGCCTGGGTTAATCTGCGGCACGATACGTTATCTAAAAATGAAAAAGCAATTTACACCACCATTGATAAGTTGATGGCAATGCCCAAATTTCAAAAACTACAAAGAAATTTAAGGTTTTTGGCTGGCGGTTACCGTAATATCGGCAAGTTTGAAATTGGCCCCTGGTTTAACTGGATAAGTGCTGATACGGTGCAGGGCGCCAGGCTGCGTTTTGATTTGGGCACCAACAAAAAATTATTTAAAAATATTTACCTGCATAGCTACCTTGCTTACGGCTTTAGAGATAAAAGATTTAAAGGACAGGCCGAAGCCTACTGGATTGTGAGCAGAGAACCAAAATGGATGAGGTTGCACCTTTCTTATCAGGATGATATTGATAACGGTATCAGCCAGGTTGGAGCAGTTAGCCAGGATAATATTTTTTCACTTGCTATCAGAAAACCGGGCACCAACCGGAGATTCATCAATGTAAAAGATTTGAGGTTTGATGCATCCCGCGATCTGGGCAAAGGATTTTCAACAGAGCTCTTTATATCGCACAGGCAATATAATCCTTTGCGGAATTTTCCGCCATTATCTGCTTTTCGGGTAAGCAGTGGCACCCCACTTACCAATTTTGAAGTAGCTTTAAAATTACGGTTTGCTTACTTAGAAAGATTTATCCTCACCGATTATAACCGCTATTCGATTGGCACAAAATATCCGGTTGTGGAACTGATGTTTGCCAAAGGGTTTAAAGGCGTATTTAAAAGTGCGTATAACTATAGCAAATATTCTATCTTAATAAAAGATATGATGAAAATATCGCCTTACGGAACTTTATATTACAGAGTTTATGGCGGAAAAATAAACGGTGCCATGCCCTTTACCAACCTGGAAAATCATCCGGGAAACGATCTTTTTTATTACAACCCCTTTGCCTTTAACCTGATGAACCGGTTCGAATATTTGAGTGATAAATATGCCGGAGTTAATATTGAGCATAACATTGGTTCGGGCCTTTTTCGTTTTATACCGCTCACCCGAAAATTAAAATGGCGGCAGTTTTACACAGTAAAAACGCTGTGGGGTTCATTAAGCAGTGCAAATCAGGCAATAAATACATACGTTATAGCTCCTTACCCAAAAGTGTACGAATTTAAAACGCTGAACAATAAAACTTATATAGAAGTTGGTACCGGTATCGATAACATCTTCAAAGTATTCCGCCTCGATTTTGTCTGGCGCCTTGCACCATCCACAGCCTATGCCGGCAAGCAAAACAAATTTGGCATTTTTGGCAGCTTCCAGATACAGTTTTAACCGGCCTGGACATACCTTAGTTTATAAGTGCGCTGGCAGCATATTTTAAATATCTTTGCCAACAAAACTTAGCCGCACACATGGATAAAAACTTTAACCCAGATAAGCAACACACATTGGTTAAGGCTGTAGGTATATCAGGTACTGGCCTGCATTCGGGTATTACTGTAGATATGATGCTAAAGCCCGCCAATCCGGGTTTTGGCTACCAGTTTCAGCGTACCGATTTACCAGGCTCTCCCATAATTAAAGCTGATTGTGATTTGGTGACAGATACTTCCAGGGGAACAACTTTAGAGAAAGGAGATTGTAAAGTAAGTACTGTTGAGCATATACTGGCCGCACTGGTTGGTATGGGAGTAGATAATTGCCTGATAGAATTGAACGGGCCCGAAATACCTATTATTGATGGTAGCAGTGGGCCATTTGCAGACGTAATAGAAAAAACAGGTATAATTGAACAGGATGCCACCAAAGTATGGTACACAATTGATACCAACATTGCTTATTTTGATGAAGTAAAGAAAGTAGAAATGACAGCGATGCCTGCTGTAAACTACCAAATCACTACACTGATAGATTTTAACAGCCCTGTATTAGGAACGCAACATGCCAGTTTAAAAAACATGAAGGATTTTCAGGTTGAAATTGCACCCTGCCGTACATTTTGTTTTTTACACGAGCTGGAAATGTTGCTGGATAACAACCTGGTAAAAGGCGGCGACATTAACAATGCCATTGTAGTGGTTGATAAACCGATTACCTACGATGAAATGATAAAGCTTGCAAAAGCCTTTGGCAGAGATAAAATGGAAGTAAGTGAAGGTTACCTGAACAACCTGGAACTTCGTTTTGCAAATGAACCGGCACGCCATAAGTTGCTGGATGTTGTTGGTGACCTGGCTTTGATAGGTTATCCTATTAAAGCGCATATTATTGCAAACCGCCCTGGCCACAGCAGCAATGTGGAGTTTGCAAAAAAGATAAAACAATACATCAAAAAAAATAAACACACCCGGGATATTCCTGTTTACGACCCCACACAGGAACCGGTTTATACCCAGCAGCAAATTGAAAAGACACTGCCGCACCGTTTTCCTTTTATAATGGTTGATAAAATCATTGCATTAACAGATACGATGATTGTTGGTGTAAAAAATGTTACCGTAAACGAATATTTTTTTCAGGGCCATTTTCCCGGAAACCCTATAATGCCGGGCGTTTTACAAATTGAGGCACTTGCACAAACCGGCGGCCTGCTTTGTATTAATGCCATGCCCGACGGCCAGTATGATACTTATTTTTTAAAGATTGATAATTGCAAATTCAAACAAAAAGTAGTACCCGGCGATACATTAATATTAAAAATGGAACTTACAGAACCAATCCGCAGGGGAATATGTGCTATGAAAGGAAGTGTGTATGTTGGTAATAAATTATGTACCGAAGCCGATTTAACAGCCCAATTGGTAAAAAGAAATTAAACGCTAATTTGCAAACAGGCAAATATGCAAATTTGCAAATTGAATGCAAAACCCTAATTTAGTTATAATAATTCACTCAAATAACAGGTAATTTTTTATTACCTGGAAATATTTTAAGCGAATTAATTAATAATTTTAAACAATTGCGTTCTGGCTCATTTGCACATTTGCCTGTTTGCCTATTTGCACATTTGCCCATTTGCTCATTAGCACATTAACCATGATTCATCCCCATACGTACATTCACCCCAATGCTAATCTCGCTACCAACGTAAAGGTTGATCCTTTCAGCGTTATTCATCAGAATGTGGAAATTGGCGAAGGAACCTGGATTGGGAGCAATGTAACCATTATGGAAGGTGCAAGAATTGGTAAGAACTGCCGCATTTTCCCCGGCTCTGTTATTGCAGCTATTCCGCAGGATCTTAAATACGAAGGTGAACACACTACAGTAGAAATTGGTGATAATACAACCATTCGTGAGTTTGTAACTGTAAACCGTGGCAGTAAAGACCGGTGGACGACCAAGGTAGGCAACAATTGTTTAATAATGGCATACAGCCATATTGCCCACGATTGTATTGTTGGCAATCACTGTATATTAAGTAACAATACGCAGGTTGCAGGCCACGTAACCATTGGCGATTATGCCATACTTGGCGGCATGTGTGCTGTACACCAGTTTGTAGAGATTGGCCAACATTGTTTTATAAGCGGGGGATCATTTTTTGGGAAAGATGTGCCACCTTATATTAAAGCAGGCCGCACACCATTAAGCTATGCCGGTGTAAATTCCGTTGGCTTAAAGCGCAGAGGTTTTTCGCTGGACAGAATTAATAAAATACTGGATATCTACCGCATTATTTACAACAAATCACTCAACACATCCCAGGCACTTAATTATATTGAAGAAGAATTACCGGCAACAGATGAACGTGATGAAATTGTAACCTTTATAAGAGATAGTGGCCGTGGTATAATTAAACGTTTTACCAAGGGAAGTATGGAGGATGAGTAAAAGCCCCCAGCCAGCCCCCTCTATCTCCCCCGAAGGGGGAGGAAAGTGCGAAGACTTAAGCGATTAATTGAAACGCCACTTTATTAAAAAAATCATGAGCCAAATAGAATTGAACTCCCCAAATCCAGTTCCCTCTCTTTTGGAGAGGGGTTGGGGTGAGGTTGGGGTGAGGTTGAATAATGTTGGCAAACGATACAACCGTGAGTGGATCTTCCGGCATTGCAGCTATACTTTTACTTCCGGCAAAAATTACGCCATCACCGGCCCCAATGGCTCCGGAAAATCAACCCTGCTCCAGGTTATAGCCGGTGCAATTTTACACAATGAAGGAACTATTGAGTATAACAACGGGCAACCCGCAGGGCCCGGTGGGACCGCTATCCCAAACGAAGAGCATTATGCAAACATTTCCATTGCTGCTCCTTACCTAGAGTTAATTGAAGAAATGACCGCAAAAGAAATGCTCAGCTTTCATTCAAAATTTAAACCCTTAATACAATCACTAAGTATTGAAGATATTTTGAACATTGTTGGATTAGAAAACGCAATCAATAAACAACTCCGTTATTTCAGCAGCGGTATGAAACAACGCCTGAAACTTGCCCAGGCTTTTTTCAGCAATACACCCATTCTTTTGTTAGATGAACCAACTACCAATTTAGATGCGGATGGAATTGCATTATATCAAAACCTCATCAGCAATTACACAAAAGATAAGCTGGTAATTGTAAGCAGTAATGTAAAGGAAGAATATGGTTTTTGTGAGGAGGTGATTGAGATCAGTATGTATAAATGATATCTCTTTATCGTTCCGTACTCCTGCATTCAATATCATAAGAATTGGCAATCATTTCTTCATTGAAAAAAGACCTGAATAAATTAAGTACTTCTCCCCCAAGATGAAAATTTTCCTGATTTATCTTTTCATCATAATAAGAGATATATCTTGTTATAAAAGTTCGATACCGGTTATTTAATTTTATCAAAAAATAAGCGTGGTTTCTATCTACAAAACTATACCGTACAATTGTCTTTACTGAATCACAATTATTCTTATCAGCATATTTTCTTCTAAGCTTATCTTTAATATATTCTACCTCCGAATTATTTAAAGTAAACAATCTCTTTTGTATTAACTGATCCATCACTTGCTCATTTTTTTTATTTACAACAAGTTCGTCTGTATGCCAGTTATAATAATTACCGCCATGTTCGTACAAAATACTGTCAGGTTTTGATACAGGTAAAGGCCATTTTCCACTTATCCATCTGTTTAATACTTTGCATACAAGTGAATCGCCAAAACTTTGCATAACAAAAATTGTTCTACTTCCTACATGTTGAAAATAGTAACATCGGATTTCCAAATCGGCTTTTGATTTTTCAATGGGCGATAACACATCTTTCTCAAAACTCCAAAATGGGTATACTGTTCCAGTATCTTCAACAAAAGGCAAACTGCTATATTTACTCCAGTCAAACTTATGCTGTGCCTGTGCAAAAAATGCATAACAAACAATAACTAAAGTGAGAAAAAATTTCATTAAATAGTATTAAGGTCTTATAAATATTGGTAATAGTTACCGCTTACATCCTGTCATTAAATTAAACTTTTGCATTAATATTTTTATTTTTTACAAATTCAAAGCCTGCGGCAGCATTAATAAAAAAGGCAGTGCCTTTGAGTAATCCAAGATCTCATATTCACCTCCTAACAGTCTGATGTTTTTATAATAAGTCTGGTGCTGTAAATAATAATTTTTTTCCGATTGAATAAGCCAGGTCTTTTCTCCCAGTTTTTCAGCTAAAAACCATTTTTCAATCAGCCGGGAGGTTCTGCCATTACCATCATCAAACGGATGAATTTTTACAAAAACCAAATGAATTAATGCTGCAAAAAAAAATACTTCCTGAACACTCAAATCAAGACCCAGTAAAGTTTCAATGTCTTTGTACAACTTGTCTAATTCTGCTTCAAGTCCATAAGGAGATGCTGCAACATATTCAATTCTGCCATCGGTGGTTGTAACGTACATGTTACCAGTTCGTATTTTACCTTGCTTACTTTTGGGTAAGATATTTTTTGTAAGCATGGCATGTACTGCTGCAATATTTGCTTTATTACATTTTTCAGTTTTTGCAAACTGATAGGCATTATACAGGTCGTCAATTTTTTTTGTGTAATCAGGCAGGTATTTTATGCCAAACCTTTTGTATTTAACGTAAGAGTCAAGCTCAATATCTTCACCTTCAATTTTAGAAGAAAAAACAGCCGATACAGAAGTGTAAAAGCTAAAACTATCAATACTTATCTCGCTTTCTTCAAGATTTTTAAATGCATTAAGTTCA
>JBKJLT010000096.1:0-3750 GCA_046596765.1 Ferruginibacter sp.
GTTTTTTTTTTACAAAAAAAAACACTTATCTTATTATTGCCATATTAGTTGCCTGGCCCTTAACCCGCAAACTCCATTTTCAAAAAAATTATATACAGGCGATGAATTGCTATTTTAAATTTACAGACATGCAATATCAAACATAAGGAGTAAAAAAAAATTGCAGTTTTTGTTGCACAAAAATAACATAAACTTAAAAAATATGGTTGCTGATATTGTTTTTTTGAATAACTAAAACCTTTGATCAATTCAAAAGATGACTAGTTGATAACCCAAATGATTATTTGTAATAAAAAATCTACCTAAGATTTTTATTATAAAATTTATGTAATGGTGAAATTCATTTTTCAGCAATAAAAAACAAGTTATTTTTTTAAAAACAGAAAGAATTAATCGAAAAATAATAATGAGAAAAAATATCTACTTTTGAAGTCTTAAATATTTTATATGAGTTATGAATTAACCGGCAAATTAATTGCCAAATATGATACGGTACAACGTACCGAAACTTTTAAAACCCGTGAATTTGCGGTTGAAAAATCGGAAGATATTAATGGCCGTACCATAACCAATTACGCCAAATTTCAGTGTGTGCAGGATAAAACAACCATTATTGACCGGGTAAATATTGGCGATGAGATAAAAGTGTACTTTAATATTAAGGGCAGCAAGTGGGAAAAAGACGGCAAGGTTAATTATATAACCAATTTGGATGCCTGGAGGATTGAACAGATCCTTCAAACCACTTCGGGCGGTTCAAAAAATGACAGCGAATACCTGGAACCATTGGATACATTCTCTGCAACGCCACCCGATGCGGTTGATGATTTACCGTTTTAATCGCAGATTGATTTGATTTGCTGATTTTGCAGATATAAATAAGTTTTTAGGATCAGTACCTAACACTATGCAACAAAAAATCTCTCTTAAACTGTTGCCATCAGAAGCGGCAGATGATTTGGCTGTAAAAAAGCTGATTGCCAGCAAAACGGGCAAAAAATTAGCCTCAGTTTCTGGTTACCATATTTTAAAGCAATCAATTGATGCCAGGGCAAAAACCATTTGGGTTAATTTAACCGTCAATGCATTTATTGATGAACCATTCCATCAAAAAGAAATACAAACATTTAATTTTAGAGATGTTAGCAATGCCGAAAAACGCGTTGTAATTATTGGTGCCGGACCGGCCGGTTTATTTGCAGCATTGCACTTGCTGGAGCAGGGAATTAAACCAATTCTTTTAGAGAGAGGAAAAGATGTACGGTCGAGGCGACGTGATCTTGCTGTGCTTAATAAAGAAGGTATTGTAAATCCTGAAAGCAATTATTGCTTTGGAGAAGGCGGTGCCGGTACTTACAGCGATGGAAAATTATACACCCGCAGCAATAAGCGTGGCGACGTTGACCGCATATTGAATCTCTTTGTACAATTTGGAGCTGAGGAGAAAATTCTTTATCAATCGCACCCGCACATTGGCACTAACAAACTTCCGCAAATTATTACTGCCATGCGCCAACAAATTGTTGATTGTGGCGGGGAATTTTTATTTGAAAAAAAAGTGGTTGATTTTATTGTTGATGCTGATAAAATAAAATTGGTTAAAACAGCAGATGGCAATATATTTGAAGGCGACGCTTTTATTCTGGCTACCGGCCACAGTGCCCGTGATATTTTTGAACTACTGCATCAAAAACAAATTTTAATTGCAGCCAAAGGATTTGCGCTGGGTGTGCGTATTGAACATCCGCAGCAGTTAATTGACAGTATTCAATATCACACTTCGGCTTCGCTCAGTGCTGAAAGAAATGAGTTTTTACCGCCTGCATCTTATTCATTGGTAAAACAGGTAAATGAACGTGGCGTATTTTCTTTTTGTATGTGTCCCGGCGGCATTATTGCACCAGCGGCTACTTCTGCAGGAGAGTTGGTTGTAAATGGCTGGAGCCCTTCTAAAAGAAATAATCCATTTGCCAACAGCGGCATGGTAGTGCAGGTAGAACTGGAAGATGCTGCACGGGAATTAAAAGCTGCCGGTAAAAAAGATATTGATATCAGAAATCCCCTGCTTATGCTGCATTTTCAGCAAATGGTTGAGCAAAATTGTTTTACTGCCGGCGGCGGAAAATTTGTTGCTCCTGCACAGCGAATGGCCGACTTCAGCAATGGAAAATTATCGGCTTCATTACCGGCTAATTCTTATTTGCCGGGTTTACAATCAAGCCAGTTGAAAACTGTATTACCGGGCTTCATTTACCAATCGCTTGCAAAAGGTTTTACAGAATTTGGAAAAAAAATGCATGGTTATTATACAAATGATGCGGTGGTTGTAGCTACAGAAAGCCGCACATCCTCGCCGGTACGCATTCCACGTGATGCCACAAACTTAACTCACCCACAATTAAATAATTTTTATCCTTGTGGTGAAGGTGCAGGCTATGCAGGCGGTATCGTAAGCGCAGCAATGGATGGAGAAAGGGTGGCAGATAAATGTGCTGATGTGCTAATTTGCTAATGCGCTAATTTGAGAGGCTTTCATCCAACAATAGTTTCATCAAAAATTATTTCTGGTAATTCAAATCTTCTGGCACCCCACTCAATTACAGCCTCAGCCTGCTTTTTTTGAACACCAGGAAAGTCTTCAAGAAAAGCATCCAGCGAAATACCCTTTTCCAGATGCCAGAACAAACTTTGTACAGGAACCCTGGTATCTTTAAACACAGGTTTTCCAAACTGAACATTTTCATCAACAGTAATATAGTTTGCCAGCTTTTGCATATTCTAAAGTTAATTTTTTCTTCTTACATTGAATATTTATTTTGCCGTTTGTAATAAATCATGTTGGTCAACTTCACTCTTGGTATATTTACCACCACAATTATAAAAAATGAACATCTTAGAAATTCAAAATCTTAAAAAATATTTTGCCACGCAAAAAGCTGTTGATGATATCAGCATGAATATTGAGCAGGGAAGTATTTTTGGATTATTGGGACCAAATGGTGCCGGTAAAACAACACTGATAAGGATGATAACCGGAATTTTTTATCCTGATAGCGGTGATATTTTACTGAAGGGCAAAAAATTTGAACCGGAAAACGATGCAAAATACATAGGCTATATGCCCGAAGAAAGAGGCCTGTATAAAAAAATGAAGATTGGTGAACAGGCATTATACCTTGCCCGGCTAAAAGGACTGAGCAAGAATGACGCAATGGTTAAAATAAAAGACTGGTTTAAGCGCCTGGAAATGCAAAGCTGGTGGAACAAAAAAGTGGAAGACCTGAGCAAGGGCATGGGACAAAAACTGCAATTTGTTATTACTGTTTTGCACGAACCCGATCTGATAATCCTGGATGAACCATTCAGCGGCCTCGACCCCATCAATGCCAATTTAATAAAAGACGAAATTTACAGGCTTGCCCAAAATGGCACCACTATCATCTTCAGTACACACCGCATGGAGCAGGTAGAGGAAATATGTAACCATATTGTGCTGGTAAATAAAGGAAAGAAAATTTTAGATGGCACGGTTGATAAAGTTAAGCAGGATTTTAAGGAACATCTCTTCAGTATTCAGTTAGAAGGAATTCCTGAAAATATTAACAGCCCTGCATTTGAAATTATCAATGTAAAAAAACAGGAACTGATTGTAAGGATAAATGATGGATACAACGCAAATGATGTGCTAGGGTATTTTATTAACCAATCCAGCAGTATCGTTTCTTTTAAAGAAATACTTCCATCTTTAAA